>PMJQ01000192.1 GCA_003157485.1 Ignavibacteriota bacterium | reverse complement strand
GGACGGCATGAAGAAGGAAATCATCATCAACGCTGGCGCCAACGAAACCCGTATTGCAATTACGGAAGATGGTCGCCTGGCAGAACTGTTCGTCGAGACTGCCAATAAGGAAAAGATGGTCGGTGATATCTACCTTGGGAAAATCGCCAAGGTGATGCCCGGCATCAAAGCTGCATTCATCGATATCGGACTGGGGCAGGACGGGTTTCTGCATTTCTCGGACATTGGCAACAGGTTCGAGGAATACAGCGCCATGATAGGCGACGAGGACGAGAACGGGGAAGACCCGAAGGAACCCGTCGCCGCCGAATCTGGCGCCACAGGCGGCTCCTCCGGCGCCACAGTGGGGACCACACTCTCCGATCAGCACAGGGCAGCCCCGCCCCCGGCCCCCCCGCAGGACCGCGACCGCGGCCGCGGCAACAACCACCGACCCCCCCGCAAGGAAATCCAGCTCGAGAAGGGACAGGAGATCATCGTTCAGATCACGAAGGAACCCGTGGGGAAGAAAGGGGTCCGCGTGACGAGCGAGGTCTCGCTTGCCGGCCGGTTCCTCGTTCTCCTCCCGTTCGACGGGAAGATCGGGATCTCCAAGAAGATCTCCAGCTTCAAGGAGAAGCGCCGGCTGCGGAAGATCGTCCAGACGATTCTCCCGGAAGGGTTCGGCGTCATCATACGGACCGTCGCGGAAGGGAAGGACGAGACCTCCCTGACAAATGACCTCAAGGATCTCATCGACACGTGGCGCGAGGTCGAGAAAACGGTCAAATCCGAGAAGGCCCCGTGCCTCCTCTACAAGGACATGTCCACGACGTCGAGCGTCATCCGCGATCTCTTTTCCAACGACGTCTCCCGGGTCGTCATCGATTCCCGGAAGCTGCACAAGGAGATCCGGGCCTACATCAAGTACACGTCCGCCCAGCTTCTCGACAAGATCGAGCTGCACAAGGACCGGCGGCCTATCTTCGACGTGTACGGAATAGAGAAAGAGATCGAAACGACGCTCGCCCGGAAGGTCTGGCTCAAGAGCGGCGGATACATCATCATCGAGCCGACCGAGGCGATGGTCGTCATCGACGTCAACAGCGGGCGCTATGCGGCCAAGAAGGAACAGGAACAGAATTCCCTCCGGACGGATCTCGAGGCGGCCCGCGAGATCTGCCGCCAGCTCAGGCTCCGCGACATCGGCGGAATTATCGTCTGCGATTTCATCGACCTCGACGACGAGCGGAATAAGCGAAAGGTCTACGAGGAGCTGAAAAAGGAATTCCGGAAGGATCGCGCGAAAGTCACTGTGCTCCCGATGACGGAATTCGGCCTCGTCCAGATCACGCGCCAGCGGATACGCCAGGCCATCCTGCACAGCTTCAGCGAGCCGTGCCCCGCATGCGGCGGGACGGGGCTCGTGCAGTCGCGGACGACGACGCTCAACCAGATTGAGCGGTGGTTACGCCGGTTCAAGAGTGAGAGCAGGGAGTCCAGGATCGTGCTCAAGGTCAATCCCCAGCTCGCCGACGCGCTCCGTGTGGGGACGCTCAGCCGCCTGCGGAGGCTGATGCTGAAGTACGTCATCCTGATCCGTCTGGAGCCCGATCCCGCGGTCCACGTCGGCGAATTCCGCTGCATCTCGACGAAACAGGGGAAAGACATCACCGACCAGTTCAACTGATCCACGACAGACCCCGGAACAAACGAAACGGCGCCGGCCTCACGATGGAATTGAAACGCACAGCATTCTATGACATTCACCGCGCGCTCGGCGCGAAGATCGTCGGGTTCGGCGGATACGAAATGCCCGTCCAGTACGCGGGGATCATCGAGGAACACAGAAAGGTCCGCGAAGCGGTGGGACTCTTCGACGTCTCTCACATGGGAGAGGTCGAGGTCCGGGGAAAGGGCGCCCTGGCGTTCATTCAGAATATCACGACAAACGACGCGTCAAAGCTCACCGAGGGGCGGGTGCAGTATTCCGCAATGTGCTACGATGACGGGGGGATTGTGGACGACCTCCTCGTCTACAACCTCGGCGACCGGTACATGCTCGTCATCAACGCGGCGAACACGGCGAAGGATATCGCCTGGATGAGGGATCATGCCGCCGCCGACATGGAGCTTGTCGATCGCTCGGACGACCTTTCGCTTCTCGCGCTGCAGGGGCCGAAATCGCTCCTCACGCTCGGCGCTCTGACGGACGCCGACCTCGGCTCGCTCGCGTATTACCGCTTCCTCCGCGGCACCGTCGCAGGCGTCGACATGCTCATTTCCCGGACGGGATACACAGGGGAGCTGGGGTTCGAACTCTACTTCCCTTCCGACGTGAAAACGGGGACGCGGATCTGGGAGGCGATCATGGAGGCGGGGGCGCCCTACGGCATAGGGCCTGTCGGGCTCGGCGCCCGCGATACGCTCCGCCTCGAGATGGGATTCTGCCTCTACGGGCACGACATCGATCAGACGACGAATCCCATCGAAGCGGGTCTTGACTGGATCACGAAGACCGGCAAGGGGGAGTTCATCGGGAAAGCCCCGATCGTCAGGGCGCTCAGGGAGGGGGTGAAGCGGAAGCTCGTCGGGTTTGCGCTCAACGACAGGGCGTTCCCCCGGCAGGGATACCCGATCAATGCCTCGGGCGCCCGCTCGGGGAGCGTCACCTCCGGCACGTTTTCCCCGGTGCTCGACCGGGGGATCGGCATGGGCTACGTCGGTTCCGCGCAGTCGGGCCCGGGAACACCGCTCACGGTGAGCATCAGGAACCGCGAGGTCCCGGCGGAAATCGTTCTCACACCCTTCATCAGGAAGTGAGCGCGATGCGCATCGATCTCTTTTTCATCCCGCATCAGACCGACGAGCTGGCGTTGCGGGAAAAGACGGTCATTGTCATCGATGTCCTGCGCGCGAGCACGACGATAATCACCGCGCTCAGCAACGGGGCGCGGGAGATCATTCCCGTGACCACAGTGGAATCCGCGGTCAAGATTTCCGGGAACCTGTTCGGCGACGTGATCCTTCTCGGGGGGGAGCGCAACGGCAGGATGATCGACGGGTTCAGCCTCGGCAACTCACCCGCGGAATACACCGCCGAGCGGGTGAGAGGAAAGGCGATCATACTCAGCACGACGAACGGGTCGCAGGCCCTTGTGAAGGCGCGCTATGCCCGGGAGCTCTTTGTCTGCGGGTTCGTCAATATCGGGACCGTCGCCGACGCGCTCTGGCGCACTCCGCGCGATTTCACGATCGTCTGTGCGGGGAACGACGGCGCGCTCTCGATGGAGGATTCGGTCTGTGCGGGGATGCTGATCTCCCGCGTCGCTGCATCAGGAGGGGCCGAGCCGGAGATGTCGGACGGTGCCCTTGTGGCGAGGACGCTGCACAGGACGTTCGGCCGCGGGATACTCAAGATGATCCGGTCGTCCGAACACGGGCGCCGTCTGCAGGAGATCGGGATGGGGGCGGACCTGAAACTCTGTTCGGGGATCGATACGCTGCCGGTCCTCCCGCTCCTCGAGGGAAACGTCATCAAGCTCAGGGATGAACAGGAGCGGAAAGCGCCCGGTGTTCATTCCCAGGAATCGTGAGGAGAGTGCACGTGCCCAGGGGTAACGAATCGGCTTCAGGACGGGGGGGAGGCGGGTCGCGCCGGAGCGCGGTGGCCGCCCTGCTGATGATCGTCGCGGCCCTCCTCGTGTTGATCGCGCTTGTGACGTACGACGCGGCCGATGAATCCCACAACGTCCGCGCGTCGGATCTCACCGGGGTCGTCACGGGAGACCAGAACGTCCGCGCGATGGCCGACACCGTCCACAACGGCCTCGGGCTCGTCGGCGCGATCCTTTCCGATTTCCTCATCAATGCGACGGTCGGGTATGCCGTCGTCGTGCTCCCCCTCATTGTCCTCCTCTGGGGCTGGACGATCCTCCGCAGGGGAAACGTGCGGTCCTCCCTCGTCGTCACCAACTACACGATCGTGAGCGCGGTCCTGGTCTCGGTGTCGTTCGGTATGATCAAGCTCATCACTGATCCGGGGGGGCCGGCCAAGGAATGGTACGGCATCATCGGCTACTCCGTCGCGACGATGCTCGCCCAGCTGATCGGGAAGGCGGGGGGATCGATCGTCCTCGTGGCGGGAATGCTCCTTACCGCGGTCCTCGCGGCCGATCTCGACGTCCATGAGACGGTGGAGCGGCTCCGGGGGGCGTTTCAGCGTTTTGCGGGGTGGCTCGAGGAGAAGAGGGAAGAACGCGCCGCTGCGGCTGCGGAGCAGGAGCGCGGGAGTGAAGCCGCCGCCCCGCCGGCCCCGTCGGGCCGGAGCGAAGTCAGGATCACGAAGCCCGCCGGGGAGGAGCCGCAGCGCGAGCCGGTCCCCGTGGTACGGCGGCCCGAGAGGGTCCCCGCCCCGTCTGATGACCTGAAGATCTCCGTGAGCCGTCCCGTGCGCGTCGCGCCCCGGGAAGATCCCGGGGAACTTCTCCAGCGGGGGCCTGCAGGACCGGACGCCGGTTCCCCGGAAGAAATAGATTACGTCTTTCCCTCTGTGGACCTCCTCGATGCCCCCAGGCCTGGAAAGGAGGACGTGGATGACGAGGAACTGAAGGCGAACGCGGACCTGCTCCGGGCGACTCTCGCGGAGTTCGACGTCGAACTTGAGAGCGTCAGCGTCACGCCGGGCCCTGTCGTGACGCTCTACGAGCTCGTCCCGGCGAGCGGCGTCAAGATCAGCAGCATCGTCAGCCTGGAAAACGACATGGCGCTCAAGCTTGCGGCAAAGGGGATCCGCATCATGGCGCCCATTCCGGGGAAATCGGCGGTCGGCGTCGAGATTCCGAACTCCCACCGGTCGCTCGTGACGATCCGCAGCGTGATTAACTCGACGGCGTTCCGCGACGCGAACGCGCTCCTCCCCCTTGCCATGGGGAAGACGATCGCGGGCGAGGTGTTCACCGACGACCTGGCAAAGATGCCCCACCTTCTGATGGCGGGATCGACGGGATCGGGAAAGAGCGTCGGCATCAATACGATCCTGGCGAGCCTGATTTACAGGCTTCACCCGTCCGATCTGAAGCTCGTGATCATCGACCCGAAGAAGATCGAGCTCTCGCTGTACGCCCGTCTGAAGCACCATTTCCTCGCCGTGTCCCCCGACATCGACGAACTCATCGTCACAACCCCGGGGAACGCCGTCATCGTTCTGCGGGGAGTGGAGATCGAGATGGAAAAGCGGTACGACAGGCTGGCGAGCGCGGGAGTCCGGAGCATCGTGGATTACAACGAGAGGCTCGCCTCCGGCCGTTTGAAGAGCACGGAGACCCTGACGCACACGAAGATGCCGTTCCTCATCGTCGTCATCGACGAGCTTGCGGACCTGATGATTACCGC
Organism: Ignavibacteriota bacterium; assembly: GCA_003157485.1. Classification (GTDB taxonomy): domain Bacteria; phylum Bacteroidota; class Ignavibacteria; order UBA10030; family UBA6906; genus Fen-1273. Next base: position 58,272 of record PMJQ01000192.1, on the reverse strand, counting down.
CGCGCGGGAGGTGGAAGAGCCGATCGCCCGGCTGGCGCAGCTCGCGCGGGCCGTGGGAATCCACCTCATCGTTGCGACGCAGAGGCCGTCCGTGGATGTCATCACCGGCGTGATCAAAGCGAACTTCCCGGCGCGCATCGCCTACCAGGTGGCGTCCAAGACTGATTCAAGGACAATCCTCGACATGAACGGCGCGGAGCAGCTCCTGGGAAACGGCGACATGCTCTACCTGGCGAGCGGCAGCCCGAAACCCGTCCGCCTCCAGAATGCGTTTATCTCCGCGGACGAGGTGGAGGCGGTTGTGGATCACATCAGCGCGCAGCCCGGCTACTCCCGCCCGTTCCTGCTCCCGTCGATTGCGGAGAAGAAGAGAAACGGGGAGGGCGCCGCGGACGGGGAGCGCGACGAGCTTTTCGAGGAGGCTGCCCGGCTCATCGTCAGGCACCAGCAGGGATCGGTATCGCTCCTTCAGCGGAGATTGAAGGTCGGGTACTCGCGCGCGGCAAGGCTCGTCGACGAGCTCGAATCCGCCGGGATTGTCGGTCCCTTCGACGGGAGCAAGGCGCGCGATGTCCTTGTGGAGTCGGAAGCGGAGCTCGACGTGATACTCAATAATTCGTGAGACCCTACTTGAACGCACGCATACAGCGCACCGCCGTCATCGCGGCGCTCCTTTTCTCCGCCGTCCGTCCGGCCGCCTCATCTGACGATCCGCAGGAGACCCTGGCGAACGTCAGGAAGAAATACGATACGATCCGGGACGCGGAACTCCGCTTCACGCAGCGCACCCGGTTCCCCGAGTCAACCCTGGAACAGCGGTCACGGGGAACCCTGCTCCTGAAGAAAGAACACAAATACAGGATCGAGACGGACGAGCAGACCGTCGTCACGGACGGGGAGACGGTCTGGTCGTACTCCCCCGCCAACAAACAGGTTTTGATCGACAGGTTCAAGCTCTCGGACCGGTCGTTTTCCCCCGAGCGGATACTCGGGGGTGCGACGGAGGAGTACGCCGCTGCCGTGACCGGCCGGGAAAAAGCGGGGGGGATGGAGTGCATTATCCTGAAGCTCAGCCCTCGCGGTGAAGGATCCCTCGTGAGCTCAATGCGCCTCTGGGTCGATCCGTCGGAGTGGCTCGTCCGGATGGCCGAGATGACCGACGTGAACGGCAAAGTCACGACATACACCGTCAGCGACATCAAACTGAATCCCGGCCTGAGCGACTCCCGGTTCGTCATGCAGATTCCGGAAGGGGCAGAGGTCGTCGACATGCGATAGGAGGGCTGTTGCTTCAGGAGTTCCCGCTCCACGGGCCCGCCCGTCCGCGCCCCCGGCGGTACGTGCAGTATGCGCTGAGCGCGGCATTGACGGTGCTCTTCCTCTGGATCGCCTTCCGCGGCACGGACGTCGGCAGGCTCATCGCGCTGGTGCGGGGGGCGAATTACCTCTGGATCCTGGCGTATTTCGCCTGCCTCATGGCGAGCCATGTCGTGCGGTCGTGGCGCTGGGGATACCTCCTCGCGCCGATCCGGCGCGGCATCGGGTTCAGGAACCTCTTCGCCGGCGTCATGATCGGCTACATGTTCAACAACATCCTCCCGCGCGCCGGCGAGATCGCACGCCCCTACGCGATAAGCAGGACGGAACACCTCCCGGTGAGCTCAGCGCTCGGGACGATCGTCGTCGAGCGGATCATCGACACATTCTCCTTCCTTATCCTTGTCGCGCTTCTCCCGCTTGTGTATGACGGACCGCTCCTCGAGTCATTTCCCTGGCTCCAGAGCGCCGGCCTCATCATCACCGCCGTCACGGGAGCGGGTCTCGTCTTCCTTGTCGCCATGATGATGCGCAGGGACTGGACGGACCGGTTCCTCCTCCGGCCTCTCGGCTGGCTGCTCCCCCCGGGGGTCCGTCTGCGCGTGGACGGACAGGTGCACGCGTTTCTCGACGGGTTCCTCTTCCTGAAAGAGCCTGCCAGTTTCGCGGTGATCGCAGCCTCCGGCGTCCTTGTCTGGGTCCTCTATATCCTGATGACGTACGTGGCCCTTTTCGCGTTCGGCCTCGGGGGTCTCGGAATGCGCGCGGCGGTCGTTCTTCTGACAATATCGAGCATCGGCGTGGCGATCCCGACTCCGGGGAGCACCGGGAGCTACCACGCGTTTACCTCGCAGACGCTTATCCGTCTCTATGCGGTGGACCCTTCCGTCGCGCTGGGATTCGCGACGGTGACGCATGCCGTCGGGTTCATCGGCGTGACGCTCATCGGGCTGTATTATTTCATACGGGACCGGGTGAAGCCGGTTCCCGGCGGGGGAGGATCTTCAGCAGGCAGGGAGGAGAAAACCGCGTGAAATTTCTCATTGTTCTTCTGTGCGCTCTGACGCAGCTGCACGCGCAGACGCAGCCGGATCCGTCCCCGCGCGCCTCGCTCTCCGCGGGGATGGGCGTGGAGTACGCTTCGTATGCGGACGTGACGACGCTCATCAACGCGACGGTCTCCCCGGCGCAGGTCGTCCCCCGTTTCAAGACGGCGGTTGAATTCTTCGGTGCCGGCACGCTGCCGCTCACGGCGCCGTGGCTCCTGAAGATCGAGTATGCGTATACGCTCGCAACGTTCTCGCCCCAGGGACCGTTCGGCCCCGCGACGTTCAACGTCACGTATCACATGCCGTCGCTCATACTCCAGTACATGCTTCTTGACCGCGGCGTCTACTCGGTCAGGCTGGGAGCCGGCGGGGGATATCATTTCGGGCGCCTGGAGGAGAATACGCTGTACCTCAACGATGCGTTCACCGGGAAAGGCCCGGGGATTGTTGTCGAGATCGAGGCCAACACGGCGTTCGGCGACCATCTCTATGCGTACCTCGGGGCGAATGCCCGCTGGGAGCTCATCGGGAGCGTTGCCGACGCGCAGGGGGCGAGCCCCGGCGTGTCGTCAAGCGGTCTGCCCGTCACGTTTCACTCGTTCGGCGCCGGCGCACGCCTGGGCGCCAGCTATCTCTTCTAACAACAGAGGAAGGACATCACATGCCGGAACGCATCGCGTCCGCAGGGAAATTCGTCGCCGTCATCATCTTTGCCGCGCTCGCGGGGGGGGTGCAATGGGCGTGCACGTCTCCCCCGTCTTCACAAACTGAAAAGGGGAAACCGATGGAACAGGAAAAGTTGGTCGCTGTGATTGAGACGACGCTGGGAACGATCGAGGCTGAATTGTATCCCCTGGATGCCCCGAAGACTGTGGAGAACTTTGTCGGTCTTGCCGGCCAGAACTATTTCAACGGCGTGATTTTTCACCGTGTCGTCCCTGGGTTCGTTATTCAGGGGGGCGATCCCACGGGGACCGGAAGCGGGGGGAGGAGCATCTGGGGGAAGGAGTTCGCCGACGAGCTGAATCCCGCCGCCGGGTCTTACAAAACCGGATACATGAAAGGGGTCCTGGCGATGGCGAACCGCGGCCCGAACACCAATACGAGCCAGTTTTTTATCATGCTCGAGGACAACAGGTCGCTCCCGAAGAGCTACACGATATTCGGCAGGGTAATCAAGGGGATGGATGTCGTCGATGCCATCGGCGCTGTGCCGCTGAAGGGGGGGATGGGACCGGACGCCTCGAAGCCCGTGACCCCCGTCGTGATGAAGGAGGTCCGGATACAGCGTCCGGGTGCCCTTCCCGCGAAGAACTGAAATCCCGTGGCCAGAGAAAGCGCGACATCACAGGACCTTATTGCATCGCTCGGGCGGGGTGACGTTGCGCCCGTCTATCTCCTGTACGGCGAGGAGGACTTTCTCGCGGCGGAGGCGCTCGACGCCATTCTCCGGGCCGCACTTGCCGGGGGAGACCGGACGTTCAACCTGGACGTGCTTGCCGGCGAAGAGACGGACGGCAGGGAAATCGTCGCACGCGCCTCGTCGTTTCCGATGGCCGGCGGGCGCCGCGTCGTCGTCGTCCGCGATGCGGACAGGCTCTCGGCGCACGACCTCGATATTCTGTCGGCCTATGCGGCGGAGCCGTCCCCCTCGTCATGCCTCATCCTCGTCGCCGTGAAGCCCGACATGAGGAAAAAACCGTTTACGACGATACGAAAATCGGGAGGGGCGCTCGAATGCAAGCGGCTGTACGAGAACCAGCTGCCGGCCTGGATCGCCTCCCAGGTCCGCAAGGACGGTCGACGGATCGAGCCCGAGGCTGCAAAGCTCCTCGCCGCCTGTACTGGCACGTCGCTCCGTGAGCTCAGGAACGAGCTCGACAAGCTCGAGGTCTACGCGGGCGGGCGGGAGGAGATCACCGCCGCCGACGTCGCAGCCCTCGTCGGCATGTCGAAAGAGTACACGCCGTTCGAACTCCAGAAGGTCGTCGGCCGAAGGGATACTCCCCGCGCAATGACGATCCTCGGGGAGATTCTTGAAGCGGGAGGCGCCCTGCCGCTGGTGATTGCCACGATGACGAACTACTTCCTGACGCTTTGGAAGCTTCACGATCTCCGGCGGCGCGGGGTGGCCGGAAAAGACCAGGCTTCGCAGGCCCGCGTCAATCCGTATTTCCTGCAGGAGTATCAGGACGCGCTTGCGCACCAGTCCCCGGCAGCGTGCGAGCGGGCCCTCCTCCTGCTGGCGGAGGCGGACGAACGGTCGAAGTCGGGAACGGAGGATCCGCGCCGTGTGATGGAGGAGCTCGTGCTTCGCCTGTGCGGTGCGGAGGAGGGGAACATCGTCCCTTCCCGGGGAGTATAAGGTATGCCCTCCAGGAGGAGATTGCCCTGACCACTGAACCGTCGGATGAGAATCTGATGTCCCTGTTTCAGCAGGGGGACGAGCCGGCGTACGGACTCCTGGTCCAGCGCTACAAGGACGATCTGACGAACTTCGCGCAGAGGTTCCTCGGCGACAGGGACGACGCGGAGGACGTCGTCCAGGAGACATTTGTCCGGGTGTGGCGCAAGCGGGGCTCGTATACTCCGGCGGCAAAATTCTCGACGTGGGTATACACGATCGCGTCAAACCTCGCGAAGACGCGTCTCCGGCGGCTCTCCCTCCGGCGGTTTGTCCGCCTCGGAGGCCCGCATGCCGACGGACCGGAATACGATCTGCCGGACGACGGCGCGGGACCGGACGGCGCCGCCGAGAGCATGCTCCGGGAAGAGAGGATCCAGGAAGCGCTTAAATCTCTCCCGGTCAAATACAGGGAGGTGATCGTCCTCCGCGACATCCAGCAGCTTTCATACGAGGAGATCGTTGCGATCACCGGGAGCGCGATGGGGACAGTGAAATCGCGGATCAACAGGGCGCGCGCGGTGCTCCGTGACAGCCTGCGCGACCTGATAACGGACTGAACGCCGATGGGGAAATTATCAAACGGCAGTGAATACGAGCGCCTCAAGGAGGAGCTGCGCCGCCTGAAGCGTCAGGGCGCTCCCTGGTACTTTGAGTCAGCGCTGCACCAGAGGCTGCACGGCGGTGACCGGCGCCGCAGGCGGCTCCGCCCGATTTCCATCGGGCCGGTTCTCGTCGTTGCGGTCGTTACGCTCGCCGTTCTCGGATTCGCCCTGTACGCGGTCCTCATGCATTCCAACCTCTTCCCGGAGGGGGCGAAACCCGCCCTTCCGGCGGACACGCTCTCCGTTGCAGGCCGTCCGGACACTATGCGCACTGAACCGCTCCGGACGGCGGTCCACCCCGGAGAAACGTCCCGCGCCGGGGTGCGCACACCCCGTTCCGCAGGCGCGGTCCCGGATACGCTTTCCGGACATCGGAATAAAGTGGTATCCCCCGGCGCGGACTCCGGAGTGACGCCTCCCGATACGTCCGTCCCCCGGAGGGACACGGTGTCTCACGGCGCGGACAGCACGGGGCGCCCGATTGATGCAGGGGGGCGGCGGGAATGACCCGGGGCGGTTTTCTCCACGCAGGCGCACGTTTTTCGAGAATCAGCTTGACTTCAATAGGTTTTCCCCCTAAATTAAGCCACTAGGTGAAGTACTTGAGAGTTTACTTTAACGGGGACTTCTTCGAATTCGAAAGCGTGAGCGTGCCTGTGGACCGTGTTTGTCCGGGGACACAGGCGGAATCGACCCGGCTTGCGATAATAGACGGGCGCCTAGCACGATCGTCGTGATCACAACTACAGGAGGAAGCAATCATGCCGAAATTGAATCTCAGGGATGACGGATTCGAAGAAGAGTCCAATCCCCTCGATTCCGACCAGTCAGTGGCACCCCCGCCGACCCTCCGTGAAGTTGGCGTGAGCGGAGGGGGAGGAAAGAGTTCGACGCTCCTCACTGCCCTTCTCCTTCTCGTTGTCGTGGCGGGCGGTGTGTTCGCACTGAATTATTTCAAAGTCATTCACCTGTGGGGGAAGAGGACGCCGAAGATCACCACAGAGGCGATCACCGATCAGCTTCCGGTGCCCGAGACTGCTGCCCCGGCCTCAAATGCGACCGATCAGGGCGCAGCGCCCACGGCAAGCGACGCAACGCCCGCCCCCACGCCGGACCCGAGCCTGGAGCCCGCGGCGACCGCACCTGCGACGCCGGTGCCGTCAACGTCGACCCCCACGCCCGCCCCGTCGCGGTCCACGCACAAGAAGGAGTCTGCGCCCGCACAGACATTCACCCCGCCTCCCTCCGGAAGCGGCAACTTCACCGTCCAGGTATCCTCATGGACGAGCAAAGACATGGCGGATAAGGAAGCGTCGAGGCTGAGCGCGGCGGGGATGAGCGCGTTTGTCGAGGATGCGGTCATCGCGGGGGAGAACTGGTACCGGGTTCGGGTCGGCCGTTACGGGAGCTCGAAGGAAGCGAAGGACGCCGCAGACCAGCTCGCCAAATCGATGGAAGGACAGATCTGGGTTGCCAGGGTCGCAGCGAAGTAGAATGATGCTGGACGCCGTCCCGCGGATCAGACGCGGGACGGCCTCTCCTCTCCACGAAGGTAGAAATAATAAAACACGGCCTCCGCGGACGTCAGAAGAAGCAGCGATGCGGAGTCACGGTTCAGGAGCGCCTGCGGGTCCCCCGGGGCCATGAGGAGTTTCATCACGAACGAGGCCATGCTCCAGCCGACGAAGAATATCAGTGCCATGAAGAACACCGCAAGCATTCCTCCCGGGATTCCTTCCTCCTGCCAGCGCCTTGTGTAGACCGCCGCGATGGCGACGACGTGCATGTAGAAGACAACAAGGGGAATCATCGTTAGTGCACCTCGGCAAATGAAAGCGCCGCGCGGACCGTGCGCAGGAGTATTTTGATGTCGAGCGCGAACGACCAGTTCTCGATGTAGTAGAGGTCGAACTTGATCCGCTCCTCGATCGACGTGTCCCCCCTGAGTCCATTGACCTGCGCCCACCCCGTCATGCCGGTTTTCACGCGGTGGCGGTCAAGGTATTTCGGGACCTTCTCCCTGAACTGCTCCACGAAGTACGGTCGTTCGGGGCGGGGGCCGACGAGGCTCATCTCCCCCTTCAGCACGTTCAGGAGCTGCGGAAGCTCGTCAAGGCTCGTCTTGCGGAGGAATGTGCCGACCGCCGTCCGGCGCGGGTCGTCCTTTTTCGCCCAGACCGGGCCCGTGACCGTCTCGGCGTCGGTACGCATGGAGCGGAACTTGAGTATGGAAAAAGGGGTGCCGTCGATTCCCACCCGCTCCTGTTTATACAGAATGGATCCGTGCGAGCTGAGGCGGACGAGGACCGCGATGAGGAACAGGAAGGGGGAGAGGACGAGGAGGAGGAGCGCCGAGACGCAGACGTCCATCATCCGTTTGGCAACCCGCCCCCATCCGGTAAGCGGGTTCCCTTTGAGCGTCAGGAAGGGGAGCCCCTCGTATTCGGTCAGGCGCACCTGGCTTGTCAGGACCTCGAGGACGTCGGGAATCATCATGAACTGGACGTCGAGCCCTTCGCTGTCCGAGACGAGGTCGAACAGCCTCTGGTGCTCCCCGGCGCGGAGAGCGATGAAGACGACGCTCACCCCCCGGGTTCCGATGAATTCCGCCGCGTTCGTGATCGGGCCGAGATACTCCACCCCGGAGAGCCTGAGCCCGGCACCGGCGGGAGCCTCCGCGAAGTACCCCGCAATGTCGAAACCGAACGAAGGGTGACGGTGGAGCCGAACGAAAACGTCATTCGCAAGCGCGTCATTGCCGATGATCACCGCGGTCCTGAGAAACTTCCCGCGCCTGTGCATCTTCCGTTCCAGTGACGCGACGAGCGCGCGCCCCAGGAGTATCAGCACAATCGAGGTGGCCCAGATGAGGGCGAAGACGGTGCGGGAATACGAAAATCCCCTGTAGAGGAACGCGGCGCTCATCAGTATGAGCATCCCGGCAGTGCCCCACCGGGCGATGGAGATCAGCTCGTCCGAAAGGCTCACTCGCCTGCGCGGGCGGTACACCTTGCTGGCCCGGAACAGCAGGAGCCAGACCAGCATCATCACTCCCGAGCCGGCGATGTACCCTTCAATCGGAGGGGGTGGGGCGGGGTCAAACCCGAGATGCCCGAACAACGGAGTCCGGAACCGTATCCAGTACGAGAGGAGGAACGATCCTTCGATCGCGACGGCGTCGATCGCCACGCGGATCAGGGGGATGACGAGATCCCCCTGCCGGGTGCCCGATGTCTCGTGAGATTTTCTCGCCACCGTGGTACCGGCCGTCAAGCGAATAATTCGCGCTCTGCAAGCCCGCAGAGTATGTGCCCGATTGTAATGTGCCCCTCCTGAATCCGTTGCGTATCGGCCGAGGGGACGATGATGGCGATGTCCACGAGGGCCTTCAGCGCCCCCCCGTCACCCCCCAGAAGCCCGATCGTCGTCATCTCCTTTTCCCTCGCGGCGGCGGCTGCACGTATGATGCTCTCGGATTTTCCGCTCGTGCTGATGCCGATGAGGACGTCCCCCTTCCCTCCGAGGGCTTCCACCGCCCTGGCGAATACGTTGTCGTATCCGATGTCGTTGGCGCCCGCCGTGAGCATGGAACTGTCGGTCGTGAGCGCGATCGCAGGGAGCCCTGGCCTCTTTATTGCGGGATTCATACGGATGACGAACTCCGTCGCAAGGTGCTGCGAGTCCGCCGCGCTCCCGCCGTTTCCGCAGAGAAGGACCTTCTTCCCGGCGCCGAGGGCGCGCACGAGGGCGTCAACGGCGAGCAGGATCGGCCCGGTGCAGGACGCGGCAATGCGCCGTTTCACTTCCGCGCTCGCGGCGAGCTCCTGTGCGACGAACGCCTGCCGGCGCTTCGCCGGATCCTCGGGTTTGCCCATAGTGTTCACGCTCTCTGGATTCATGTTCCGTTGCTACGCACCCAGCATCGTCCGGACGATCCCTTCGATGCTCCCGAGCGCGCTGCCGAGCTTTGAGGGGTCTTTTCCCCCGGCGGTCGCCAGGTGGGGGCGGCCGCCGCCGCCGCCGCCGAGCATTGCCGCCGCCGCGCCGACGATGCGCCCCGCCTGCACTCCCTTCCCTTTGATCAGGTCGTCCGTGACGATGCACACGAGCGCCGGCTTTCCGTCAATGACGGCTCCCAGTACTCCCACGCCCGACTGCAGCTTCGAGCGGAGGGCGTCCCCCAGGCTCTTGAGTTCGTCCATCGAGGCGGCGGAAACCCGTGCCGTGACAAGAATGCTCCCGTCGATCCTCGTGCCGCCGGAGACAAGGTCGTCAATCGAAGACGCCCCCTCGCGGACGCGCACCCTGGAAAGCTCCCTGCGGAGGTCGGCGGTCTCTTTCCCGAGCCGCTCAGCGGCTTCTTCCCTCTGCCTGATCTCCCGCGCGAGCTGATCGATGGCCCCTGAGGTCAGGGGACTTCCCGGGACCGCGAGCGGTCCGTCCGTGAACCCTGAAAGTGCGTGGGTGAGCCCCATCTCTCCTTCGAGCGCCTCTTTGTCCGACAGGAGCTTTGCAATCTGTTCATCGATTCCCCTGGCGGTGAGTATCCTCCCCTCAACGTAACGCCGTAGCCCGTCCCCGGTGACCGCTTCGAGGCGGCGGACGCCGCTCGCAATCCCGGATTCGCTGATGATCTTGAACAGCCCTATCTGTCCCGTCTCCTTCACATGTGTTCCCCCGCAGAACTCCACGCTGTACGACTCGTCCATGAAGACGACCCGGACCCGCTCCCCGTACTTGTCCCCGAAAAACATCTTGACGTTCGGGATCTTCCGCGCCTTCTCGATCGGGAGATCGACTTCGGTAATGACGGGGATGCCCTCTGCGATCTTCCCGTTGACGATTTCCTCGATCGCCCCGATCTCCTCCGGCGTGATCCTGGCGAAATGCGGAAAATCAAACCTGAGGTGGTCGGGCGCGACGAGCGACCCCTGCTGGTGCACGTGCGTCCCCAGGACGCGCCTGAGGGCCTCGTGAACGAGATGCGTCGCAGAGTGATTTCTCTCGATATTCGCCCGGCGCTCACGGTCGACACGGGCGGTCACCTCTGCCCCGGCGCCGGAGGGGAAAGACCCTTCCCGCAGGAGGACCTCGTGGACGATCCGCTCTCCCTTTTTCTCGGAGCCGACCACCTCCGCGACGAACCCGTCCCCTTCGATGAGGCCGGTATCGTCGACCTGTCCGCCCGAGCGGACGTAGAACGGCGTCCTGTCGAGATTCACGAATTTCCCCCCCGCGACGCTGTGGAGCCGCGCGTGCGTTTCGAGCGTCTCGTATCCGACGAATGCGGAGGGGGCGGAGTGAGAGAATACGTCGTCGCCGGGCCCCGCAAGAGAGGTGGGCCTTGAACCGTCCCCCCGGCGCGCCCGCGCACGCTGCTCCTCCATGAGGACGTCGAACCGTCCCGTGTCCACCGCAAGACCTCGCTCCGACGCCATGAGCTGAGTGAGGTCGAGCGGGAACCCGAACGTATCGTAGAGCTTGAACGCCTCGTCCCCGGGGAATTCCGCCCTGTCATCCCCCAGCCTCTCGAGGACGGAGGCGAATATCTCAAGTCCCCGGTCGAGCGTCGTGTTGAAGCTCTCCTCCTCCGCCCGTATCACCTTCTGTATGCGGTCCTGGTGCGTCTCAATTTCCGGGAAGACGTCCCCCATCGAGCGTACGACGGCCGGCGCGACGGCGTGTATGAACGGTTCCTTCATTCCGAGCGTTCTGCCGAACCGCGCAGCGCGCCGGAGGATTCGCCGGAGGACGTACCCCCGCCCCTCATTGCCGGGAATGGCCCCGTCGGCGACGGCGAACGAAAGCATCCGGACGTGGTCGGCGATCACGCGCATGGCGACGCGGTCCTGTTCGTTCTCGTAGGGTCTTCCCGTCAGCTCCGCGATTGCCCCGATGACCGGCATGAAGACGTCGGTGTCGTAGTTGGAGTCCTTCCCCTGGAGGACAGCGCATGCACGTTCGAATCCCATTCCCGTATCCACGTGCCGCTGGGGGAGGGGTTCGAGCTCCCCGTCCGTGTTCCTGTTATTCTGTATGAAGACGAGGTTCCATATCTCCATGACGCGGGGGTCCCCCGCGTTCACGAGCCCCTTCCCGGTCCCCCCCGGGGTCAGGTCGATATGGATCTCGGAACAGGGCCCGCACGGCCCGGTTTCTCCCATCTCCCAGAAATTGTCCTTGCGCCCGAACCGGAGGATATGGCCTTCTGCGATGTCCGTGACGCTCTTCCAGAGCGCAAAGGCCTCCTCGTCGGTCTCGAAGACCGTGGCATAGAGCCTTTTCTTCTCGATCCCCCACACCCGCGTGAGGAGCTCCCACGCCCATGCGATCGCCTCGGGCTTGTAGTAGTCCCCGAATGACCAGTTCCCGAGCATCTCAAAGAACGTGTGGTGGTAGGTGTCGCGGCCCACCTCCTCAAGGTCGTTGTGTTTGCCGCTGACCCGGATGCATTTCTGCGTGTCCGCCGCGCGCACATAGTCCCGCCGTCCCGTCCCCAGGAAGACGTCCTTGAACTGGTTCATCCCGGCGTTCGTAAAGAGGAGCGTCGGGTCCCCGTGGGGGATCACCGGTGCGCTGGGCACAATCCGGTGCCCCCGATCCCTGAAGAATCCGAGAAAGCTCTCCCGTGTCTCCCTGGACGTCATGAGACCTCGATCTGCGTCATCAGTTTGATTTCCTCGAGTATGCCGCTGACTTCCATGCACCGCGCAAGCTCCCCGGCGAACACCACGGCTCTCCCTTTCGTGTGGACCTCCATCGCGAGCGCCTCCGCCTGCGCGGCGGAACACCGCGTGGCTTTGACAAGCTGCGTGATCACTTCATCGAACGTGTGTATGTCATCGTTGAAGAGAATCACTTTGGCCGGATCCTGCGTCAGGACTTCGTCGTCCTGTTCAGGCTTCTGGAGGGGTTGCGTGGTCATAACATAAAAAATTACCAAAAAACCCTCACTATTGCAACCGGGCTCACTTGCGGAGATTCCATGCGATGCGTATATTTTACGCGACGAATTCAGAGACCACATACAGGATGTGTCATGATATTTGACATTGAAGTCCTCGAACGCATCTATGCGCGGACCCCCGGGCGCGTGAAAGTGGCGCGGCGCATCCTGGGGCGCCCCCTGACGCTAACCGAAAAAATCCTCTACGCGCATTTTCACCGCCCTCTGAAAGCCCCTTCGGTGCGCGGGAGTTCGTACGAGGAGTTCTCACCCGACAGGGTGGCGATGCAGGATGCGACCGCGCAGATGGCGCTTCTGCAGTTCATGTCCGCCGGGATACCCAGAGTTGCGGTCCCGACGACCGTCCACTGCGACCATCTGATTCAGGCGCAGTCGGGGGCGCGCGAGGACCTGAGCCAGGCTCTCACCGACAACAGGGAGGTGTACGATTTCCTCGCCGGCGTTTCCTCCCGGCACGGGATCGGGTTCTGGAAACCCGGGTCGGGAATCATACATCAGGTGGTCCTCGAAAACTACGCGTTCCCCGGCGGGATGATGATCGGGACGGATTCACACACGCCGAATGCGGGGGGGCTCTGCATGATCGCGATCGGCGTCGGCGGCGCCGATGCCGTCGACGTCATGGCGGGAATGCCGTGGGAGCTGAAATTTCCGAAAGTCATCGGAATTCATCTGAAGGGGGCGCTCGGAGGCTGGGCATCGGCGAAGGATGTAATCCTGAAAGTGGCGGGGATACTGACCGTCAAAGGGGGGACAGGCGCCATCGTCGAATACTTCGGGGAGGGGACGGATTCGATCTCAGCGACGGGAAAGGGGACGATCTGTAACATGGGGGCGGAGATCGGCGCCACGACGTCAATTTTTCCCTATGACATCCGCATGTCCGACTATCTGAAAGCCACCGGGAGGGCGCAGGTTGCCGCCATGGCGGACGGGGTCGCCCCGTGTCTGAGGGCGGATCCGGAGGTCGCCGCCTCCCCCGGCGAGTTCTACGACCAGGTCATCGAAATCGACCTCTCCGCTTTGGAACCGATGATCAACGGCCCTTTTTCCCCCGACAGGGCGTGGAAGATTTCGGAATTCGCCGGCGCGGTGCGGCAGAACAACTTTCCCGAGGAGCTGCGTGTCGCGCTCATAGGGAGCTGCACGAACTCGAGCTACGAGGACATCGAACGGGCGACGAGCGTCGCACGGCAGGCTCTCGCGGCGGGACTGCGGGTGCGGTCGGAATTCACGATCACACCCGGTTCGGAGCGGGTGCGGGCGACGATAGAGCGGGACGGACACCTGAAGACGCTCGTGGAAGCGGGGGGGACCGTCCTTGCGAACGCCTGCGGCCCGTGCATCGGGCAGTGGAAGCGGCATGACGTGAAGAAGGGGGACAGGAACTCCATTATCACGTCGTTCAACAGGAATTTTGCGGGGCGGAACGACGCCAACCCTGAAACGCATGCGTTTGTTGCGAGCCCGGAGATCGTGACCGCGCTCGCGTTTGCCGGCCGCATCACGTTCAATCCGCTCACGGATGCGCTCGTCAACGAGCGTGGAGAGCGGGTGACGCTGAACCCGCCGGCCGGCGATGAGCTCCCGCGGAAGGGGTTCGTCCGCGGGGAGAGCGGCTATGTTTCCCCGGCGCTCGACGGGTCGGGGATCCGCGTCACTGTGGATCCATCGAGCGACCGGCTCCAGCTCCTTGCCCCCTTTCCGGCATGGGACGGAAAAGACCTCCGTGCGATGCCTGTCCTCCTGAAGGCGAAGGGGAAATGCACGACCGACCATATTTCTCCGGCGGGGAAATGGCTGAAGTACAGGGGCCACCTCGACAATATCTCGAATAACATGTTCACCGGCGCGGTCAACGCGTTCACGGGGGGGACGGGGACCGGGAAGAACGTTTTCACGGGTGAGAAAAAGGAATTCTCGCAGGTGGCGAGGGAATACAAGAGGAAGCACCTCGCGTGGGCCGTCGTCGGGGATGAAAACTACGGCGAAGGGTCGAGCCGGGAGCATGCGGCGATGGAACCCCGCTGGCTCGGCGGGAGGGCGGTCATTGTCAAGAGCTTTGCCCGCATCCACGAGACGAACCTGAAAAAACAGGGGATGCTTCCGCTCACATTCACCGCAGCGTCGGACTATGACCGCGTGAGGGAGGACGACCGGATCACGATTGTGCTGTCGGGATTCGCCCCCGGCCGGCCGCTCCGCTGCATGCTTGCGCACGCTGACGGTACCGCCGAGGAGATCCTTCTTAACCACACATTCAATGAAAACCAGATCGGCTGGTTCAAAGCAGGGAGCGCGTTGAATCTGATCGCCGCGGATGGGAAGTCGCGCGTGAAGCCGTCGAAGGGAGAGGCCCGGAGGAAGGAGCCCTTGAAACCCGGGGCCCGTTCGACGAAGAAGCCTGCACGCGGCGCAAGGAAGGCCGCGCCGGGTGCGAAGAAGCAAAAAGGGGCTGCGCCGCGCCGCAGCCCNNGGACAATCATTTCACCGCAAAGCGAGGAGATATGCAATACGATCCAGTGGCAATACAGCCGTTCAGAGAGGAGCTCACGCGCATCGGGTTTCGTGAGCTGCGGAGCGTGAAGGATGTGGACGAGACGATTGCGAAAGGGAAGGGGACGAACCTCATCGTCATCAATTCGGTGTGCGGGTGCGCGGCGGGAAAGGCGCGTCCGGGGATAGCGATGGCGCTGAAACGATCTCCCGTCGCGCCGGATGAGCTGACGACGGTGTTTGCGGGGGGAGACATCGAAGCCACCGCCCGCGTCAGGGAGCATCTGGGAAATATCCCGCCCTCTTCTCCCTCGATGGCCCTCTATAAGGACGGAAAGCTCGTGCATTTCATCCCGCGGTACCAGATCGAGAATCGGGACGCGTTCCAGATTTCACAGCATCTTGTCGAGGTGTTCCAGGAGTTCTGCGGCGAACGAACGGAAACAGCCCGTCAGGCGGGTACCTAGGGAATCTCCGGGGGGGGCATTCAGGCCACCCCCCCCTCGCACGTCAGTTGTACTTCACAGAGCAGCCGTAGGACCGTGTCGATTTGACGGGCGCGGGCTTTCCGTCCCACACGGCCTCCATCACTTCCTTCACGTAATTCCTTGCTTTCGCGATATCTTCCTGATCCGTGGAAGCGATGTTGTCTATCCCCCCCGCGTAGATCAGCGTTCCCTCAGTGTCGATGATAAACATGTGCGGAGTCGTCTTCGCACCATAGGCCCTTCCCACCGCCCCTTCGGCGTCAACGAGATATGCGGTGGGGGCGGCGTGTTCTTCTTTGATCTTCGCTTTCAGCGCGTCCCCTTCGAAGTACCCCTCTTTCCCCCGAGCCGACGAGCAGATGGAGAGCCAGACAACCCCCTTCGACGTCATCGTCTTCTGCAGGTCCTGCATCGACCCGCTTCCGTAATGTTTCCCCACGAAGGGACAGGTGAAGTTCACCCATTCCAGAATGACGTATTTCCCCCGGTAGTCGGAGAGCGAATGAGAGATCCCGGATGCATCATTGAGCGTAAAGAGAGGCGCCTGGGAATCCACGGCCGCCTTCTCCCCGGCTCCCGCAGGTGCCGCCGCGGCAGCGGTGATCGCCAGCAGGAGCATGGCACGAGCTGCGTTCTTCATACCACTTCCCTCCGTATGTGAAAAGGCGGCTTCCTCGTTCCCCCGCCCCTAACAACGAACGCCAACGCCCGGAAGAAAGTTTCCGCTCCCGGGGGGTCCTCCTTACATGCGGGCGACGATGGCATCGCCGAACTCGGAACACCGCACTTCTTTCGCGCCCTCCATCAGGCGGGCAAAATCGTACGTCACCTGCTTTGCGGCGATCGTCTTCTCCAGCGCACGGACGATAATGTCGGCCGCCTCCGTCCAGCCGAGATATCGGAACATCATTTCGCCGCTCAGGATGACCGATCCCGGGTTCACCTTGTCCATTCCGGCATATTTCGGCGCCGTGCCGTGCGTCGCTTCGAATACCGCGTAGCCGTTCTCATAGTTGATGTTGCCGCCGGGAGCGATGCCGATCCCTCCGACCTGAGCGGCGAGAGCGTCCGAGATGTAATCCCCGTTGAGGTTGAGCGTCGCGATGACGTCGTATTCCGCCGGGCGGGTCAGGATCTGCTGGAGAAACGCGTCGGCGATGACGTCTTTAAGGAGCACCTTCCCCTCCGGAGGTTTTCCGCCGCACTCTTCCCAGGAGATGACGGAGTCCTGAAACTCTCTTTTCGCAAGCTCGTAGCCCCAGTCGCGGAACGCGCCTTCGGTGAACTTCATGATGTTCCCCTTGTGCACGATCGTCACCGAGCGCCTGCCATTGTCGATCGCATAGCGGAGCGCGGCACGTACCAGCCGCTCTGTCCCCTCGCGCGACACAGGCTTGATCCCGATCGACGACGTCAGCGGGAACCGGATTTTCCTGACGCCCATCTCCTCCTGGAGGAACCGGATCACCTTCGCCGCATCCGGCGTCTCCGCCTTCCATTCGATGCCTGCGTAAATGTCCTCCGTGTTCTCCCTGAATATGATCATGTCGATGAGTTCAGGATGCCTGACGGGGGAGGGGACTCCGGCGAAGTACCGTACCGGGCGGAGACAGACGTACAGGTCAAGCAACTGCCGGAGCGTGACGTTGATCGAACGGATACCCCCCCCGACAGGGGTTGTCAGGGGTCCCTTGATTGCGACGACGTACTCCCTGATCGCTTCAAGCGTATCGTCGTGAAGCCACGTATTGGGCCCGTAGACGGCGTTGGCCTTCTCGCCGGCGAAGACTTCGAACCACTCCACTTTCCTCCGGCCGCCGTACGCCCTGGCGACGGCGGCGTCGAAGACGGTCCGTGACGCCCGCCAGATGTCGGGTCCGGTGCCGTCCCCCTCGATGAATGGGATGACCGGATGATCGGGGACGGTCAGCGCCGTCCCCTTTCGTGTGATTTTTGCTCCCGCGGCGGGGGGGGTGAGCTTCACGTATGCAGGCATGGCATTGTCCTCAAGGGGTCTCGGATGTCGGTAGGTGTTCCCGTATCCGGCGGGCGACATCGGCCATCCCGCCGGCGGAGTACGATTTGAGTTTCAGAACGAACCGGATGTCGTCGTCCCGGTACCTGGGTGTGACGTGCATGTGGAAATGGAAGACGGATTGTCCGGCGATCCGGCCGTTGTTGGAAAAAATGTTGAAGCCGTCGAGATGGAGGGTGCTGACAAGGGCGCGGGCGACGATCTGCGTCACCCGGAGGACTTCGTAGAGGTCCTGCTCCGGAACGGAAAGAAAGTCCGTGCAGTGGACCTTCGGTATCACAAGGGCGTGGCCGTGATGGATGGGGTTGACGTCGAGTATGGAGATCACCTTCTCGCTCTCGAAGAGCGTTTCCGCAGGGAGCACGCGGGCGATAATGTCGCAGAAAATACAGGCCATCGGGATTCCTTGCCTTCCGGGTGATCTGCGGCAGGGGCGCAGGAATATTACAGTAGGGAAAAAGTGGCGGAGAATCAACCATTGTTGCATTCGATGAGGGTTTTTGGTATCTTACGTCGTTGAACACTTCATCACCACCCCCATTCCCAGGAGTCATCATGAAACGTTATCTCCCCGGAGTTGTGCTCCTCCTCGCGGCGGTCTATCTCTCGACGACAGGATTCCAGTGTGGTTCCGCCGAAACAACGAGCGCAAAACTGTATATGCAGCAGAAGCAGTGGCAGAAGGCGGAGGAAAGCCTCCTGAAAGAGGTCGCAAAGAACGACAAGGACGAGGATGCATGGTTTCTCCTCGGGTCGGTCCGCATCCAGGTGAAGAACTTTCCGGGGATGAACGAGGCCTACACGCACGCCCTCGCGCTTTCGGATGTCCACAAGACCGAGATCCTGCGGAACAAGCTCGCGGTATGGGGAATCCTGTACAACGAGGGGGTGAACTGCTATAATCGCGGGAAGGACACCGCCGCCCTCTACGACAGCGCCCTGACGCGGTTCAACACGGCCATCGCCCTCGAGCCGGACAGCCCGGGGACATACTACGTCACTGCTCTCGCCAACTTTGCGAAGCAGGACTATGAGGGAGCCCGGAATAACCTGCAGCTGTCGATCCAGAAGGATCCGGATTCCTATGACGCGCCCCGTTTCCTTGGCCAGCTCCAGTACACGTTCGCCCAGCAGAAGCTTGACGGAAAAGATACCGCCGGTGCCGTCGCCGAATACCGGAAAGCCGCCGACGCGTTCAAGCGGGCGTTCGATCTCAAACCGGGCAATGCGGATAACATCAGCAGCCTCATCGACGCGTATGAGCGCTCGAATCAGTCGGAAAAAGCCGAGGCGATCACCCGCGACGCCGTCACGCGCGATCCGAAGAACAAGCTGTTCCGTTACGCGTACGGCGTGTTTCTCCTCAGGAAGGAGGATTTCGCCGGCGCGATCGACCAGTTTACAAAGACGCTCGAGATCGATCCGGGGTATTCCGACGCGACGTACAACATCGGCGTCGCGTACCTCAACTGGGGAGTGTCGATAAAGGCCGCCACCGACAAGGCCCTCGAGGGGCAGAAGAAGGGCGGAAAACAGATCAAGGAGGACACCTCCTACAAGGAAAAATTCAAGCAGTCCCTCCCGTATCTCGAGCAGGGCGTGCAGTTCCGGCCCGATGACGGGGCTCTCTGGACGCAGTTGGCCCGCCTGTACGCCATACTGAACATGCCCGACAAGTCCAGGGCGGCATTCGAGAAGGCGGACAAGCTCTCAAAATCAAAGTAACGGTGCACGAATGTGCCGGTCCCGCCGCCTGCGGCGCCGCAGGCGCCGCTCTTCGGCGGGCCCTTCTTGGTCCCGGCGCCGTCCTCCGGCGGGAAAACTTTTTTTCCCGTGACGGTTCCGGAAGCCAGCGCAGCGCAAAGGAGAACGGAATGGCAGATCAGCAGCAGGGCCAGCAGATCAACATTGAGCTGGGGGAGAAGGAAGCGGAAGGGATCTATTCGAATCTCGCGATCATCACGCATTCGCCCGCCGAGTTCATCATTGACTTCACGCGGGTCCTTCCCGGCGTCCCGAAGGCGAAGGTCCACGCGCGCGTGATCATGACCGCGCAGCACGCCAAGCTGCTCCTCCGCGCCCTGGAGGACAACATCGGAAAATTCGAGATGAAGTTCGGCGAGATCAAGATCCACGGCGAGGGGTCCGGCGGGTTCGGATTCCAGCCGGTGATGCCCGACGAAAAGGTTCACTGACGAGGCGGTCGGACGCCGGCCGGCCTCAGAGGATGTACCGCGAGAGGTCGGTGTTTTTCACGATCCCCTCCAGCCTCG
Source organism: Ignavibacteriota bacterium (assembly GCA_003157485.1). Lineage (GTDB taxonomy): Bacteria > Bacteroidota > Ignavibacteria > UBA10030 > UBA6906 > Fen-1273. The sequence continues at coordinate 38,638 of PMJQ01000192.1, read as the reverse complement.
AGCGGACGAGCGTTCGGTCGACAAGAATGTTCTTTTCGCGAAGCTCGTCGGGCGCATCGAAGAGCACGTCCTCCAGGAGCGTCGTCATGATCGTGTGAAGCCGGCGGGCGCCGATGTTCTCCACCTGCTCGTTCGTCTTCGAGGCGAGCGAGGCGATCTCCCTGATCCCGTCCTCCGTGAACTCGACGGACACGCCCTCCGTCGCGAGAAGCGCTGCGTACTGCTTGATGAGCGCGTTCTGCGGGAGCGTGAGAATCTTCACAAAATCATCCTCCGTCAGGCTCGTCAGCTCCACGCGGATCGGAAAGCGCCCCTGCATTTCAGGGATCAGGTCGGAGGGCTTTGCGACGTGGAAGGCGCCGGAAGCGATGAAGAGGATGTGGTCGGTCTTCACCATGCCGTATTTCGTGTTGACGCTCGATCCCTCGACGATAGGGAGGAGGTCGCGCTGGACCCCTTCACGTGACACGTCGGGCCCCGGCCCCTTTGCCCCGGCGATCTTGTCGATCTCGTCGATGAAGACGATTCCGGAGTTCTCGACGCGCTGGAGCGCATCGCGCACCGCCGCGTCGTGGTCGATGAGCTTCCCCGCCTCTTCGTTCGTCAGCAGGACCCGGGCTTCGGCGACGGACGCCTTTCTGCGCTTCGATTTCTTCGGCATGAGGTTGCCGAAGATGTCCTGAAGATTCACCCCCATCTCTTCCAGGTTCATCGGCCCGATCACCTGCATGAGCGGCCCGGATCCCATCCCCGCGGGGACGTCGATCTCGATCAATCTCGACTCCATTCCTCCGGAGCGGAGCCGGGCGCGGAGTTTTTCCCGCGTCGCCTCGTTCTGCACGTCTTCGACGGCGTCCCCGGGAGCATCGAACCCTGCACCCTGTTTCGGACGGGGAGGGGGGAGGAGGATGTCGAGAATCCGCTCCTCCGCCATGGCCTTTGCCTTCTCGTTGACGCCTGCGCGCCGCTCGGCGTTCACCATCGTGACGGCATACTCTGTCAGATCGCGGATGATCGACTCGACGTCGCGGCCGACGTATCCCACCTCGGTGAATTTCGACGCCTCCACTTTGATGAACGGCGCACCGGCGAGCTTTGCGAGCCGCCGGGCGATCTCGGTTTTCCCCACCCCGGTCGGGCCGATCATGATGATGTTGTTCGGCATGATCTCCTCCCGGAGCCCGGGGGGGACCTGGAGGCGGCGCCAGCGGTTCCTGAGTGCGATGGCGACGGACTTCTTCGCACGGTCCTGCCCGATGATGTACCTGTCGAGCTCGCGGACGATGTCCCTGGGGGTAAGCTCCCTGCCGTCGGCCGGGGGGGGTGTTTCGTTCACAGTTCTTCGATGCTGATATTGGCGTTCGTGTAGATGCAGATTTCCGCCGCCGCGCGGAGGGATTCTTCGACGATGTCCCTGGCGGGAAGGTCCGAATGCTTGATGAGCATCCGGGCCGCGGCGAGCGCGAAGCTTCCCCCGGACCCGATGGCGAGTATCCCGTCGTCCGGTTCGATGATCTCCCCCGTGCCGGAGATGACGAGAGAGGTCGACCCGTCCAGGACCGCCAGGAGCGCCTCGAGCTGCCTGAGGTATTTGTCCGTCCTCCAGTCGCGCGCCAGCTCCACCGCTGCGCGCTCCAGGTTTCCGTGCGTCTTTTCGAGATTCTCCTCGAACCGGGTGAAGAGCGTAAAGGCATCCGCCGCCGCCCCCGCGAACCCGGCAAGGACCTTGCCGTTGTACAGCCGCCGTATCTTCCTCGCGCGGTGCTTCATTACGGTGGCGCCTACCGTGACCTGGCCGTCGGAGCCGATGACGCTCTTTCCCCTGTAGGTGAGCCCGATGACTGTGGTGGAACGGATGATGTCGTTCATGCGTGTGCGGGGTTGGTTCGTCAGGTGAGTTTCCGACGGAGGCGCGCCACGGGGATGAGCATCGCCTCCCGGTACTTTGCGACGGTCCGACGGGCGATGTTCAGCCGGTCGGCGTTCAGGAGCTCGGCGAGCTTGTGATCGGAGAGCGGCCTCAGCGGGTCTTCGGCGTCGATAAGGGCGCGCAGCTTCCGCTTGACCTCCTTGTTTGAAACCTCGTCTCCGTCTGCAGTGCTTATCGAGTCGCTGAAGAAATGGCGGAGCGAGAAGACCCCGTAGTCGGTCTGGACGTACTTGCTGTTGACGACCCTGCTTATTGTCGAGATGTCCATCCCGATCACTTCCGAGATGTCCTTGTAGATCATCGGCCTCAGGCCTTCTCCCGTGTCGAAGAACTCCCGCTGTTTCTCCACGATCGTCCGCATCACCTTCAGCATCGTCTCGCGGCGCTGGTGGATCGAGCTGATGAACCACTTGGCCGCCTCGAATCTCTGACGGATGAAGTCCTTCGCTTCCGCGGAGACACCGTTCTTCTTCCGCTTGGACATCAGCTCCTTGTACGCGCGGTTGATCCTTAAGGGGGGGATGTTCCTGTCGTTCAGCGTGATGATGAAGTCCTCTTCCGATTTCGTCACGATGAAATCGGGGACGACGTAATTCTCCTGTGCGCTGATTTCTCCCTCGCCGGGCTTCGGGTTGAGGTGCTGGATGAGCTCGACGACCTTTTTGAGCTCCTCGGTGGGGACGCCGAGTTTCTTCGCGAGATCCTCGAAATGCCGCATCGTAAAGTCGTCGTAAAACTCGGTCAGGATCCGCAGCGCCAGGGCTTTCAGCGCCGGATCGGCCCGGTCCGCCTCGAGCTGGACGATGAGGCACTCCTGCAGCGAACGGCTGCCGATCCCCACGGGATCGAGCCGCTGGATCTTCCGGAGCACCTCCTCTGCCTGTTCGAGCGTGATGCGGGTTTCATGCGTCAGGTTGATGTCCTGGACGATCGCCGCCAGGTCGCGCCGCAGATAGCCGTCCTCGTCGATGTTCCCGATGATCTCCTGCCCCGTCAGAAGCTCCTCGTCGTCGAGGTTGAGGAGCGCGGTCTGTTCCAGGAGACGCTGGTACATGGGGACGGCGTCCGCGAGAGGGAGGTCCTCCTTCTCCTCGTTGTCGTACGGCTCACGGACTTTATGGCCGGTGAGCTCGTCGTTCATAAAATCGTCGATGGAGTAGGAGTCCTCGTCCGCGGGGGTCTCCTCCTTGGCCGTCTCTGCAGTCTCCGCCGCAACTTCCTCTGCGGTCTCCGGCTCCTGCTGGGCGTCCTGTTCTTCCTCAAACCCTTCCTCCAGGAGGGGGTTCATTTCAAGCTCGGCCTTGATCTTCTGTTCCAGCGCAAGCGTGGGGAGCTGAAGCATCTTCAGGTATTGCACCTGTTGAGGCGACAGCTTCATCATCATCTTATGCTGGAGCGAGATGTTCAGCATGAATTCCCTGTGTCTAGGGCTCCGCGCGCTGCGCGCACTCCTCGATGAACTTCGTGTACCATGCCTCCCCGTACCGCCGGATCAGGGGTTCGCGCAGGAATTCGCGGAGCGGAACCTCTTCCGTTTCCCCGCGGAGGCGTCCCGGGGCGCACTCGTCGATCATTTCGTACCTGATGAAATCCTCCCCGAAGTGACGTATGCGGATCGGGAAAAGATGGCAGGAAAGAGGTTTGGGCCAGTCGGTAAGCCCCCGCTCGTACGCCCTTTCGAAACTGCACCGGGCGACGCCGTCCTCGAAGAAGACAAACACGCACTCCTCCCCGTCACGACAGGGAGTGGCAAAGTCTCCCCTCACCCCCTCCGTCAGCCCGAGGGAGGCAATTGTGCGGAGACTCCTCTCGCTGAGGAATTGGCGGGCGGCGGGGAAGGCTTTGGCGATCTCCAGGACCTCATCATCCTCCAGTGGAGCGCCCCGTCCCCCCGGAAGCGTGCAGCATGCACCCCGGCAGGCGGGGAGATCGCAGCAAAACGAAGCCCGGCCTGCGTCGTCGTCGATGACCGCTTCCCCTATGACGAACATGCGCGCATCCCTATCCCCCTGCATCATATGGACAAAATACTGAATTTTCGGACAACAAGAAAGCACCGTCAGAGCCGGACGAACCGTTTCCCGGGGAGCTGCCTGACCGCTCCCTTGAATTCCAGCGAGAGAAGGTGGACAAGTGCGTCAGGAGCCGCCACCCGTGTTAATGCAGCAATCCGATCGATATGGACGGGGTCATCCCCGAACGCATCGAGAAGCGTCCTCTCGAACAGCGTCAGATCCTCCGGCTCCTTCTGCCGCCGCGCCTTATCCGGAGTGACGAGGTGTGGAGCGATCTCCACAAGTATATCGTCAACTGTCTCGGTGAGCTTTGCCTTTCCATCCTTGATAAGGAGGTTTGTGCCGCTCCGGGCCGTCGCGGAGATGGCGGAGGGGACGGCAAACACCTCGCGCCCCTGTTCGAGCGCCATCCCCGCCGTGATCATCGCCCCGCCCCCCGGGGGCGTCTCGATCACGAGCGTCGCCAGCGAGATGCCGCTGACAATCCTGTTGCGGCGGGGAAAATTCGCCGCGTCGGGCCTGGACCCGAACGGGAGTTCAGAAATCACCGCGCCGCACGAGGCGATCCTCTCGGCGAGTCCCCTGTTTTCCGCCGGATAAATGACGTCGATCCCGGATCCGATCACCGCGAGCGTCCTGTGGCCCCCCCGGACGCACGCTGCGTGGGCCGCCGAATCGATTCCCCGGGCCAGCCCGCTGACGACCGTGATCCCGTACGCTCCGAGCGCAGCGGCGAGCCGCTCCGCCATGAGCAGGCCGTACGAACCCGGTTTCCTTGTGCCGACGACGGCGACGGACCGCCCGTCTTCTTCACAAAGTGTCCCGCGGACAAAAAGGAGGGGGGGAGGATCGTAGATGTGACGGAGGGCGGCGGGGTACCCCTCGTCCCAGAGGGTCACGGCATTTGCCCCGGCCCGCTCCGACCTTCCCTGCTGATCATCGGCAAATCGGGCGGCTTCCCCGGCGGCCCGGGAGCGGAAGAACGACGTAATGGATGAGGCGGTTTTCTCTTCGATGCCTTCGATGCGGCGGAGGGAGCGGGGCGTCGCCCCGGCGACCGCGGCGGCGCCGCCGAATCCCCCAATCAGTGCCCGGAGGCGTCCCGGGCCTATCCCTGGGATGCGGGAGAGTATGAGAATGTCGCGCGGATCGACAGTCATGCGGGCTAGGCCGGCAGGTCTATCCCGTCCACAACGGCCACAACGATGCTGTGGACGGGGACATCATTCCTCCGGAGCAACTGCGCGGCAGCCTGTCCTTCCTGGACGATGAGGACGGTGTCCCCCGTCCCGGCGTCCGCGGTGTCAAGCGCGAGTATTTCGCGGCCGCCGGGCGACCCGGCGAGATCGACGGGCTGGACGATGAGTATCTTCTGCCCGCGAAGAGTCTCCGATTTCCGGGTTGCGACGATCGTTCCGGTGACCTTGCAGAGCATCATGACAGCCCCGCGAGAGTCCTGATTTCGGTCCTGAATGCCCCTACGACCGCAGCCGCGCGGTCCATCGTATGCGCTTCGGCGATGACTCTGACGATCGGTTCCGTGTTAGACTTCCGGAGGTGGACCCAGTAGTCCTCGAAATCAATCTTGAGTCCGTCGTCGGTGTTGATTTTCCCCTCCCGCGCATGGGCCTTCCGGACCGCCTCGAGGATTTCGTCGGGGGAGACGGCGCCGAGCTCGATCTTCCCTTTCGCAATCTGATACGAGGGGAGCCTGGCCTTCAGCCCCGAAAGAGTCGTTCCCGATTCCGCAAGGAGCTGGAGCAGGAGCCCTATCCCCACGATTGCGTCCCGCCCGAGATGAACGTCCGGAAGTATGACTCCGCCGCTCCCTTCCCCGCCGATGAGGGCGCCGGACTCTTTCATCCGTTTCGCGACGTTGATCTCTCCCACGGGGGTCCGTATGACGGTCGCGCCGTGAGCCCGGGCGATGTCGTCCACGGCGCGAGTCGTGGAGAGGTTGACGACGACGTTCGGCTTCACGCCGGACCGCTGCGCGTCGTGCCGGCCGAGGACAAACTCGACCGCGGATGCGATTGTATATTCCTCGCTGTACGGTTCCCCTTTTTCCGTTATCAGGACGAGCCGGTCCACGTCAGGGTCCACGGCGATCCCGAGATCCGCCTTTTCGAGCGGGACGCGGGAGGCGAGCGCGGTGAGGTTTTCAGGTATGGGCTCCGGCGTGTGCGCGAATACTCCAGAAACGTCGCAATTCAGCCCGATGACGTCGCACCCCAGCTTCTTCAGGAGCCGCGGGACGATGATCCCCCCCGCCGCATTCACGCAATCCAGGACCACGCGGAACCGCCTTCTGCGGATCAGGTCGGCGTTCATGAGATCGAGCCCCAGGACCGCGTCGATGTGGCGGTCGAGCCACTCCGTCTCAGAGGTCTCTTTCCCGAGCGACTGCCAGGGGGCATACGCCGACCCTATTTCCGCCAGATGCCACAGCTCCCGGTTCTCCTCTGCGTCCAGGAACATCCCCGTCGACGCCATGAATTTCAGGCCGTTCCACTGCATCGGATTATGGCTTGCCGTTACGGCAATCCCGCCGTCGGCGGCTCCCCGTTCCACGGCGATCTGGACAGTCGGCGTCGGGCAGATCCCGATGTCACGGACGTTGACCCCCTTCGCGACGAGCGCGGAGCGGACCAGCGGAGCGACGAACGAACCTGTGCTCCTGCCGTCACGCCCCACGACGACGGAAGGGGGGGCCTGACGCCCCTTGCGGCAGTACTCGCCGAACGCCCCTGCGTAGCGGATGACGGCCTCGGGGGTCAGTGACTCGCCGATGACGCCGCGGATTCCTGAGATGCTCACCATCAACGACATACGATGCCGGATTTTGTTCAGGGATTTCACGAAGCTGGAGCCAAATGTACTCAAGGCGTGTGCGAGAATCAAGGAACCGGGCTCTCCTTGAAAGTCACCCCTGTTTTGGTTACGTTACGTTTGAATTTTGTTTATCCGCGTCCATGGTCACCGACGAAGAACAACGGCTCCTTCTTGCCATTGCGCGCGGCGCCATTGCGAGCGCGCTCGAGAACAGGCCCGCCCCGCGTGCGGCTCCCGTTACCGGGAGACTCTCCAGGCCGGGGGGTGCGTTTGTGACGATCCGCCTCGGAGGCCGTCTGAGGGGGTGTATAGGATATATCGAGTCGCCCCTGCCACTTGCGAATGTTGTTGCGGAAGTTGCCGTGAAATCCGCTCTCGAGGACCCGCGGTTTCCCCCCCTCCGCGTGAACGAACTCGAAGAAGCTTCGCTCGAAGTATCCGTTCTCTCTCCCATGCAGCCCGTTGAGGATGCCGGGGATATCCGGATCGGCGTCCACGGCCTGCTCCTGGAATCGGGCGGTCGCCGCGGGCTTTTTCTCCCCCAGGTTCCGATCGAAGAAGGGTGGAACAGGGAGGAGTTCCTTGAGAACCTGTGCAGGAAAGCAGGTCTCAAAACCGGGGCATGGAAAGAGCCCGGAGCCAGACTTTCCATGTTCACCGCGGAGGTTGTCCATGAAGAACATGCGTCCGGCTGATCACCGGGAAGAGAAGATACGTCCCGCGTCAGTCGCCGGGGTGTTTTATCCGGCGGACCCGGGCGAGCTGGCTCGCATGATTGCCGGAATGTTGCACGGGAAGGAAGGGGAGAGGGACTCGCCGGTGAGGGGGATCATCGCCCCCCATGCGGGATACCCGTACTCCGGACCGACCGCCGCCCTGGCATACGAGAAGCTGTCGAAGGGTGAGTACGACGTCGCGGTCGTCGTTGCGCCGAGCCACAGGGAGTTCTTCGAGGGGGTCTCGGTCTATGACGGGGATGCCTACGCGACTCCGCTCGGGAGCGTCCCCGTCGACTGCGACCTGCGCGCGGCGCTCTGTTCCGCCGCCCCGTTCGTCCATGTGTCAGGGAACGGGCACGGCCCTGAGCACGCCGTCGAGGTGCACATCCCGTTTCTTCAGTCGGTGTTGGGGGATTTCTCGCTCCTCCCGCTCGTCATCGGACACCAGACTCCCGGTACCTGCTGTGCTCTCGGAGAAGCGCTCGGCACTCTCCTCCAGGGCCGGAAAGCACTTCTGGTCGCGAGCACGGACCTCTCGCACTTTCACGTCGACAGGGAGGCTCGCGAGATCGACCGGGTGATGATCGGCGACGTGAAGGCGTTTGACCCGAGCGGGCTCATGTTGCACATTGCGGAGGGGACGGCCGAGGCCTGTGGGGGAGGCCCTGTGGTTGCGGTCATGACGGCGCTGAAGGTTCTGGGAGCGTCCCGACTCGAGGTCGTCGGCTACGCGACGTCGGGGGATGTCACGGGGGACAGGAACCGCGTCGTTGGATACATGAGCGCGGTGGCATACTGATGGCGCCGCGGCGGAAGAACCGGCTCCGGATCGCCATCGTCGGTGCCGGAAAGGTCGGCACTGTTCTCGGGAGAGTCCTCACGGAAGAAGGGGCGCGGATTACCGCCGTCGTATCGCGAAGCCGCTCCTCCGCACGTGCGGCCGCGTCGTACCTCCGCTGCCGCGTCTACGCCGATGCCCTTACGGCAATCCCGCCGGAGACCGGGATTGTCTTCATTGCAACCCCTCATGACGCCGTCCGGGGGGTGGCGGAGACGCTCGCGCGTCTCGAAGGGCTGGATTTCAGGCGGATGAGTTTTTGTCACGCCTCGGGGATGCTGACCGCGGCTGTGCTCTCGCCTCTGGAGGAACGGGGCTCCGCCGTATTCTCTTTTCATCCGCTGCAGACGTTTCCGCGGAGTTTTCCCCCCCGGGCAATGGTGTCGTCGGCGCGCGGCATCTGGTATGGCGCTGACGGATCGCCGAGGGCGCTTCTCGTCGCGGGGCATCTCGCCCGGGCGCTTCGCGGCCATCTCATGACAGTTCCCCCGGAGTTCAGAGAACTGTACCATGCGACGTGTGTCGTCGCGTCCAATCATCTGAACGCTCTCCTTGCGGTGATCCAGGAGATGGCCTCCGCTGTGACCGGGGAAGAGGAGCCCCCGCTCGATCCTTTCAGGCCGATCATCGAGGCGACGCTGCGGAACGTCTTCGCGACGTCGCCGGGCGCCGCGCTGAGCGGGCCCGTCGCGCGCGGCGGTGTCGGCACGGTCGGGAAGCATCTGGAGGCCGTGCGGGCCTCGGTCCCGGCGCTCCTCCCGTATTTCACGCGGATGACGCTGGAAACCATCCGGCTCGCCGCCTCCGGCGGATCGCTCGCGCCGGCGCCGCGCGAAGCGCTTGAAAATCTCGTATCGTCGTTCACGCGGGAGTTACAACACCAGGGGAAACCACAGTGAAAGCGCTCATTGCCAGCGGGGGACGCGGAACGCGCCTCCGTCCGATCACACACACGCGCAACAAACATCTGATCCCGATCGCCAACAAGCCGATCCTCTACTATGCGATCGAGGCCGCTGCAAGCGCGGGGATCAGGGAGATCGGGATCGTCGTGAATGCGGATAGCAGCGAGGTCCCCGACGCGATCGGCAGCGGCGAGCGCTGGGGGGTCGCGATCACCTACATCCCCCAGGAGTCCCCGGGGGGACTCGCCCAGGTTGTCGCGCTCGGGGAGCAGTTCATCGGCGGTGACCGGTTCATTTTCTATCTCGGCGACAACATGGTCGTCGGAGGGGTGAAACGGTTCATCGACGAATTCGAAAAGAGCGACTGCAACTGTTTCCTCACACTTGCGAAGGTGAAGGACCCGGAACGGTTCGGCGTCCCGGAGATCAGGGACGGGAAGATCATCTCCGTGGAGGAAAAGCCCCTCCACCCGAAAAGCAGCTACGCGGTGGCCGGGATTTACCTGTATGACAGCCGGATATTCGAAGCGGTCAGGAACATCGCCCCCAGCGCCCGGGGCGAGCTCGAGATTTCTGACGCGCACCAGTACATGATCCGGAAAGGGATGAACGTCGGGTACGCGGAGATCACCGGCTGGTGGAAGGACACGGGGAAGCCTACCGATCTTCTGGAGGCGAACCGGCTTGTTCTCGACAATATTACCCCTGCCATACGCGGGGAAGTTGACCCCCGGTCGACCGTGGCGGGGAAGGTGGTGATCGAAAAGGGGGCGCGCATCATCAACAGCGTCATCCGCGGCCCGGCGATCATCGGCGAGGGCTGTCTCGTGGAGGATTCCTACATCGGCCCGTTTTCGTCGATCGGGAACAACACGACGGTGAAGGGGAGCGAAGTCGAGTACAGCATCATACTCAGGGACTGCCGCGTCGTCAACGTCGGCATCCGTCTTGAAGGGAGCATACTGGGAAACGACGTGGAGATCGTTGAGGGATCCGGAAAACCGCGGGTGCACCGGTTCATGATCGGCGATCAGAGCAGGGTCGAACTCGTGTAATGCGCACACGGCGCCCGGGAGGGGGCCGGCGATCGAAGAACAGGAGGTCCCGAGGAGGCCATGGCCTATACGACATTGCTGACGGACGTGACAGAAAAGATAGCGACGGTCACGATCAACCGCCCCGAAAAACTGAATGCCCTGGACGCCCGGGCGAAAGCCGAGCTGCGCGACTGCTTCGCCGCGCTCAGGAACGACCCGGCGGCGGACGTCGTCATACTCACCGGGGCGGGGGAAAAGTCGTTCGTCGCGGGTACAGACATCGGCGAGCTGTCGCGCCTTGACGCCGCGGGGGGGAAGGAATTCTCCGAAGAGGGGCAGTCGGTCTTCGACGCGATCGCAAACCTGGGGAAGCCCGTGATCGCCGCCGTGAACGGTTACGCGCTCGGCGGAGGGTGCGAGCTTGCCCTTGCCTGCCATATACGCATTGCCTCCTCGAACGCCAGGTTCGGGCAGCCCGAAGTGAACCTGGGGATCATCCCCGGGTACGGCGGGACGCAGCGCCTGGCGCGGCTCGTTGGCAGGGGGAGGGCGATGGAGATGATTCTGACGGGGGTGCAGATCGACGCTCAGGAGGCGCTGGCCTGCGGGCTCGTGAGCCGCGTCTTCCCCCCGGCTGAGCTTCAGCCGCGCGCAAGGGCGATGGCCGCGGTGATTGCCTCCGTGGGGCAATTCGCCGTCAGGATGGCGCTCAAGGCGGTGAACATGACGGAGGAGGTTTCCCTGGGAGAGGGGGAAAAGCTCGAGGCGTCTCTCTTCGGCCTCTGCTGCGGGACGAAGGACTTCCGGGAAGGGACAGCGGCGTTTCTCGGGAAGCGGAAACCGCATTTTACAAATTCATGACCGCGCAGCCTCTGTCCGGCGCGCTTCGCAGGCGGCTCGTGATCGCAGCGGGACTTGCCCTGTGCGCGCTCGCCCTGACGGCCGCGGGGAAAATCGCCGGCGGAAATCCCCGCCCGGAAACGCCCGCCGCTCGCCGGGCGGCCGAGGCGGGAATTGTGCGGGCGATCGACAGTCTCTGCCCGCTGTACGGAATCGACAGGGGGCTCATCCGGACGTGGAAGGCGACCGCGGCGGGAGAGCCGACGGGGAGGATCGAGGAGAAGATCCCCGTGGGGGCCGGCTTCCGGAGCCTTGAATTCAACCATGCGCTTTCCTCCGGGATCGCCCCGTTCGGGGCGGGGGTCGTTGCCACCGAGCGTTCGAAAGAGAACAGCGTTACAATGCACATCGTCTTCGGCGGAGTGACGGTACGGAGCCTTTCCTTCGTGCCGGACGCCGGCCGCTGAACACATACGGGAAAGGAGCACCTCCATTACGAGCGAGAAATCACAGGGGAAACAGAAGGACGGGCGCGGCGCGGGTGGTCCCGGGGTCATGGAGAAGATCGTCTCCCTCTGCAAGCGCCGGGGATACGTCTTCCAGTCGAGTGAAATTTACGGGGGGCTGAACGGCTGCTGGGACTACGGCCCGCTCGGGGTCGAACTCCTCCGGAACATCAAGGAGGGCTGGTGGCGGGCGATGACCTCGCGGGAGGACGTTGAGGGGATCGATGCCTCGATACTCATGCACCCGCGGGTTTGGGAAGCGTCGGGGCACGTCGAGAACTTCACGGATCCCATGGTCGACTGCAGGGAGTGCAAGGCGCGGTTCCGGGCCGACCAGATCGCCGATGCCCCCTGCGGCAGCCCGGCGTACAAGGGACGGCCCGCCTCACGCTGCCAGGCGGACGGGAAATTCACGGATGCGCGGCGGTTCAACCTGATGTTTAAGACGTTTGTCGGCCCCCTGGAGGATTCCTCCTCCGTAGTGTACCTCCGCCCGGAGACGGCGCAGGGGATATTCGTAAATTTTCTGAACGTGCAGGCCGCGTCGCGCCAGCGCCCCCCGTTCGGCATCGCCCAGATAGGGAAGGCGTTCCGGAACGAGATCAACACGAAGAATTTCCTCTTCCGGACGAGGGAATTCGAGCAGATGGAGATGCAGTTCTTCGTCCCTCCGGGCTCCGACCAAAAGTGGTTCGAGTACTGGAAAGAGGAACGTTTTCGGTGGTTTCAGTCGCTCGGGATGAAGAAAGAGAAGATGCACTTTCACCGTCATGATGCCGGTGAGCTGGCGCATTACGCGAGGGACGCATACGACATTGAATATGAGTTTCCGTTCGGGTGGGGGGAGATCGAGGGGATTCACAATAGGTCGGATTTCGATCTCACCCGGCACGAGCAGTTTTCCGGAAAGTCGATGAAGTTCTTCGACGAGCAGACGAAGGAAAGATACACGCCGTTCATCATCGAGACGTCCGCGGGGGCGAGCCGGTCGTTCATGGCGTTCCTCGTGGACGCATACCGCGAAGAGGAGGCGCCCACAGCGGACGGGAAGACGGAGACGCGCGTGGTGCTGAGTCTGCACCCGAGGCTCGCCCCGATCAAGGCCGCTGTTTTTCCTCTCGTCAACAGGGATGGGATGCCGGAGATTGCGCGCGGGATCGTCTCTTCGCTCCGCCCCCATTTCCGCGTGTTCTACGACGAGAGCGGGGCCGTCGGGAGGCGCTACAGACGCCAGGATGAGGCGGGGACGCCGTACTGCATTACGGTGGACTCCCAGACGCTTCAGGACCGGACAGTGACGGTGCGCGAACGCGATTCGATGGTGCAGGAACGCGTGAGCGGGGGCGACCTTGTCGCGTACATCAGGGAGAAGACGCTGTAGAAACGAGAGACGAACAATCACTCGGGAAAGGGGGGGCTATGAAGTGTTTGCTCGGTGTTGTCGCAGCGGTAATTCTGTGCGAGGGATGCGGAAACAATCTTGCGGGTCCCGGGGGGAGTTCGCTGCTCCGTCCGCCCGGAGATTTCGCTGCGCTTTCCATCGACAGCACGCACGTAGGCCTGAGCTGGACCGCTCCGGCGGCGGCGGCGGAGACGACATTTACAGGATATGCCGTTTACTGGGGATCGGTGTCCGATACTCTCCCCCGCTCGGCGCTTCAGTTCACGGCGGGACCGCTTGCGCGGGGCGCGACGACGTTCTCGATCCGCGCGCTCCAGAAAGGGGAGTCTCCAAGCGACCCTGCGTCGATCACGTGGGCGCCCGCGTGGCGCTTTGATGCTGTCCCCATCACCCTCACAGAATATAATTCCGCGGTGCCGGGGAGCACACCTCCCGGGCTTGACGTAGGGACGGCGTCCACGAACCCAACGGCTCTGGGGTTCGGCGATGCCGGCGCCGACTCGGCGCTCGATTTCTACGTCTACGGACCGGCGGGGTCCGCCTTGCAACTCCTGAGTGCGAGCATTTACAGTCCCGGATGGCACCAGACGTTTATCTCAACGGTGACGACGTCGTCGACGGACCTGAACGCGCCGCTTTTGGCATTCCCCGGAGATAACACGTTCACAAACCAGACCGTGACTCTTTCTGACAACATGATCTACTACGTGAAGACTACGGGGAATAGCGGGGAGATCTACTACGCCCGGCTCCATGTTCACCTTCTTGGGGGAGATTTCCCGAGCCGCGCGATCGAAGTGCGCATATCGCTTCAGAAAGTCTCGCGACTTCCCTGCGCATGATGGGTATTGTGAGGAACCTTCTCTTCGACAGGCACGGCGACATCCGGGGAGGGTGGAGGGTCGCCGGATTCATGTCCCTGGTCCTGTTTTTCGTTGCTGCGGCGGTTTACCCGCTGCGCGCCGCCGGGGTAGAAAGCCCTTTCGCCGAAAAGCTCCTCCTCCTTGCCGGCTCGCTTGCCGCGACGTGGACGCTCACCCGCTACGTGAACCGGAAACCGCTGCGTGCGGTGGGACTCTGGATCCACGAAGGCACGCTCCGGGAACTCGGCGCAGGATGCCTCCTGGGGTTCCTGATGATGGCGGGGATATACGCCGTCGAAGTGGCGCTGGGATACGTCACCCCGTACTCCGCCGGACTCGGTCCGGCCGGGGCGCTGGGCGTGGCCGGCCTCTCCCTCCTCTGGTTCACCGTGGGAGCGATCGCCGAGGAGCTCCTCTTCCGGGGGTATGCATTTCAGACGCTGATGCAGGCGGTGACGTTTCTCCCGGCGACGTTCCTGATGGCGGCAGTGTTCGGGCTTGCCCATCTGCAGAATCCGCACGTCACGGCGCTTTCGCTCTGCAACGTCGTCCTCTGCGGCATACTGTTTTCGTTTGCGTACATGAAGACGCGTAGCCTCTGGCTCCCTTTCGGCATCCACTTCGCATGGAATTTTTCACAGACGGCTCTCTTCGGGCTCCCCACCAGCGGCTTGCTCGACCCGGCGCGCGCGCTTGTGGGCGCCACGCAGTCGGGCCCGGTATGGGTCGGCGGAGGGGAGTTCGGACCCGAGGGGGGCGTGCTGGCGACGATTGCCCTTATCACGTGTCTCTGGTATATACTGAAAGCGGGGTTCCTCAGTCCTCCCGAAGGGATCGTGACGCTCGATTCCATCGAGGATCTTGTCCCCCGCAACGGGGAAGGGGGACAGGGGTGATGACGAGTGCACTTGCCCGATGCGCACTCTGTGCGGCGCTGATCCTCCCGGTTGCTCTCCCGTCCGTCCCCGGTGAAGGGGGAGGGGCTCCAGACACGGGATTCGAATCGATTGCACGGAACGGCATCAAGCACGTCTATAATCTCGAGTTCGAGTCCGCGGAGAAGGAATTCCAGGAGCTCACCCGCCTGAGGCCCGGCGACCCCGCAGGGTATTTCTTCCTCGCCATGGTGCAGTGGTGGAGAATCATGATCGACATCGACGACGAATCGAACGACGCTCAGTTCTACGCAGCGCTCGACGGAGTCATCGGGATGTGCGATTCGCTCCTCGACAAACGGCCCGATGACGTCAACGCGATATTCTTCAAGGGTGGGGCGATAGGCTTTGAAGGGCGCCTGAAATTCCACAGGAACGATTACCTGGGTGCGGCGAGCGCGGGGAAGAAGGCGCTCCCGCTTGTGCGCGAGGCGCGGGACCTCGATCCGGGGAACAGCGACATCCTCCTCGGCGCCGGTATCTATGACTATTATGCCGACGTGATCCCCTCGGAGTATCCGTTCGTCAAACCCTTTACCCTCTTCCTCCCCCCCGGGGACAGGCAGAAGGGTCTCCGGGAGCTCGAGACAGCCTCCGAAAATGGGAAGTACGCTTCCGTCGAAGCGCAGTATTTCCTTCTCCAGATCGAGTATTTCTATGAGAAGGACTTCACGCGTGCACTTGCGCTTGCCGTTGATCTCCATGCGAAGTTCCCGGCAAACATGGTGTTTCACCGCTACGCGGGGCGGGCGTACGTCGCGGTGAATAACTGGGAGTCGGCGCGGACCGAGTTTGCGGAGATTATCGCACGTGCGCGGAGCGGGATGCGGGGGTACACGCCCCCCGTGGAGCGTGAGGCGGAGTATTACTGCGGCATGGCGGCGATGCTCGCGCGGCGGTTCGAAGAAGCACTCGGCGACTTCGAGAGGTGCGACGCGATATCTCGGCAGATCGACAGGGGGGAGGCCTCGGGGTTCATGGCGATGGCGAACCTGAAAATGGGGATGGTGTACGATCTGGAAGGGAAGAGAGACCTGGCACTTGTCGAATACCGCAAGGTCAGAGAGATGGCCAACTACCAGGATTCGCGCGACCTGGCCAAACAGTATCTCGACTCACCGTACACGCGCTGAGAGGAACCATTCCAGCATGACATTCACGATCATTATGTTCGGGCTCGTCGCCGCGGCTGCGGAGATCGCCGGGGGGAGCCTCCTCCTCATGCGCAGGCAGTGGCCCAGAAGCGTCCAGGAATACCTGCTGGCGCTCGGAGCGGGGTTCATACTCGCGCTCGTATTCCTGGAGCTCGTCCCGGAAAGTTTCCGCGCGGTGGGGGGAGAGGCGCCCCTGTTCATGCTGATGGGATACGCGCTCCTGCACTTCTTCGAACACACGATCGTGGGGCATCTTCATTTCGGCGAGGAGACGCACACCGACGTGATGGTCTCCCGGGTGGCGAGCCTCTCGACGTTTGCGGGACTCTTTATCCATGCGTTTTTCGACGGATTCGCCATCTCGGTCGGGATGGAGTTCAACTTCACGCTCGGCCTCCTCATTTTCTTCGCCGTCCTGCTCCACAAGATACCTGAAGGGCTCACGATCGCGTCGGTGATGATCGCTGCGGAGAGGAAAAGGCAGACGGCGTTCCTCGCCTCCCTTGCCATAGGCGTGGCGACGATGCTCGGCATACTGAGCGTGTTCATACTCTCGGCGGTGAGCGGACAGGTCGTGGGGATCGCGTTTGCATTCTCCGCCGGTGCCTCAACATACGTCGGCGCGAGCGACCTGATTCCCGAGATCAATCACTCGAAAAACAGGGTGATCCCGCTTCTGGTGTTCGGGGGGATGCTTCTCTTCTGGGCGGGAAAGGCGCTCCTTGCGCCCGCGGGGGTGCGCTAGAACGTCAATGGGCACGCCAACAGAGGGCGTGCTCGTTGACACGCCCTCTGTTGGCGTACCCCTAGAATGTGGTGCTGACAGAGATCCTGTGAAGGTTGCCGATCACGCCGAGCGACGAGAGTGCGTAATCGACGACTGTGCCGGAGACGGTGATCCCGATGCCCGCCGAAAACCCGGCAAGACCGGATGCCGTTCCCGTCTGAAGGTCCTTCCGCGACTGGTTGTTGTAGCCGAATCGCGCCCGGAAGACGCTGGAAAGCGTGAATTCTCCGCCGACGGTGAATGCCCGAAACCGGTCGATGAATCCCCCGGGGTTCTCGTTAAGCCGGTGGAAGTCAACGTTCAGAAGAAGGGGGAGCCCGCGGGGAACGACGGATGCCCCGACGGCGAAATCGAGCGGGAGGAGTTCATGCACCCCGTCATACGTGGCCGTCTCGCTGCCGATGTTCCGGAGGCTTGCTCCCAGCGTAAGGCGGCTTGCGGGAATGCGGTAGAGGATTCCGGCGTCCGCTGCGAGCGCGGTGGCGCGGTAGCCGGCGATCGACGAGAAGATGAATTTCACGGCTCCGCCGTAGAAGACGTTTTCTTCGAGCGTGTTCGAATATCCCGCGGAGAGGGCGAGATCCGAGGCCGTGAACGTCCCGGTGGGGTTGTCGAACTCATCGGCCCCGTCGAAGGAGCCGTAATTCGTGTAGACGACGCCGGCGCCGACGTTGCCGAAACCGGCGATCTCCTGGCCGTAGACGACGTACCCCGCGTTGATATCGAGAAGATGCTTGAAGAAACCGGCTGAGCCCGAGGGCGTTGTGAGCGTCCCGATCGATGCAGGGTTGTAGAACATGATTGTCGGGTCGCCGGTGACTGCGGTGACGCTCCCGGCGAGGGCGGCTGCGCGGGCTCCCACGTCGTTCCGGAGGAAGGCGAACGCGGTCGTCTCCTGTGCGGTCGCGGCATGGGGCGTGGCAAGCGCGAGAAGCAGCGCCGGGACGACGGCGGACGTCCGCCGGTATGTGAGTGCGGCGAGCATGTCGAAATGAATGTATCGAATCGGGTTTCCAATATCAACTATAGAAATTGACCGGGAGATTCCATGACAGTGAAGACCGACGTTGCATCGTCAATCAGGGAGACTGTCATTGCGGTCCGTCCTGCGCTTCTGGCGATTCCTGAAAGCCGCGCGCGCGAAAAAACATCCTCTTCCGCGTGGTCCTTCGAAGAGATCCTCGGGCATCTCGTCGATTCCGCGGCGAACAATCACCAACGGATCGTCCGCATGCAGGAGACGCAGAACATCGGCAGATTCACGTACACGCAGCAGCACTGGGTGGATGTGCAGAGGTACAATGCCGAGCCGTGGCGGGATCTGGTGGAATTCTGGTGTTCCTACAACCTGCACATTGCCCATGTCATTGCGGGGGTCGATCCGGAAGCCCTTCGCAACCTCTGTGACATGGGATACGCGCATCCGGCGTCGCTGGAATTCGTCATCGAGGACTACCTGAGGCATGTCAGGCATCATCTCGACCAGATACTGGCGGAGGTTCCTCCGGGGAAAAGGACGGCGTGGGTGCGGAGGGAGCCCCACGGTCCGGGGGATCCCCTCCGGAAGACAGCGTGAAAACGCGAAATTGCTTCTGTTGGGGGAATTTGATATATTCGTATACTATCACTGAAGCACTGGTCCCGGAAAGGATGGAACGCGGATGAAAGAAGGCATACACCCCGACTACAAGAAATCGGTTGTCACCTGCGTCTGCGGGAATACGTTCGAGACCCGCTCCACGGTGGGGAACCTGAAGATAGAAATCTGCTCGGCCTGCCACCCGTTTTTCACGGGGCGGCAGAAACTGGTCGATTCGGCCGGGAGGGTGGAGAGATACAACAAGAAGTATGCGAAGAAGGGGGCAGAGGCGCCGGCTGCGTAGAGGCATTGAGCCGTCTCCTGGCGTGGTCAACGATACGCGCCCTCTCTGGCGTGCCGCCTGCGCCGCATGAAAAACGTTCCGCCGAGCGATGTCGCGCCGCGGAACGTTGCTGTTTTCTTCGCATTCATCCCACTCACTCGAGCGCACGGACGTGGAGACTCTCCCCCCCGATACGATCCCCGCACTGCCCAGAAAGAACCTGTATAGCGGTCCGCGGGGGACCGCTGTCAGGATACTGAACCGTGTCGAGCGTACGGACTCCTACCTCGACAAGGTTCTGGACGTCGAGCTGAAATCGGGGGACTTGAGCGACCTCGATAAGGGGCTCCTTAACGAAATCGTCCACGGCGTCCTGCGCTGGCAGAACCGGCTCGACTGGGTGCTGAACGGGTTCTCGCACGGGAACTTTGCCAAGTCCGAGATCAACATCAAGAACACGCTGCGGGTTGCGCTGTACCAGGTCCTCTTCCTTGACCGCGTTCCCCATTCCGCGGCAGTGAACGAAGGGGTCGAGTTCATCAAGCGGATCCGGGGGGAGAAACCCGCCGGACTCGTGAACGCCGTCCTCCGCAATATCATCCGGAACATCGACGGGATCCGCTATCCCGCACTCGAAGACGACCCCGTACAGCACCTTGCCGTATACTATTCCCATCCTCACTGGATGGTCAGGCGCTGGGTGGGGCGGTTCGGCGTCGAGGAGACGAAGCGGTTCCTTATCGCAGCCAACGAACGTCCCTCCCTCTGTCTCCGCATCAACAGGCTGAAGATCGAGCCCTCGAAGTTCCTCGCCATTCTGACGGAAAAAGGGATCCCCTACACCGGAGGGAGCCGCGTCGACAATTTCGTCAGGGTGAAAGCGCTCTCGGGAATCGGCCAGATGGATCTCTTCCGGGGAGGGATGTTCACCGTCCAGGATGAAAGCGCCGCGCTCCCGTGCCTTCTCCTCGACCCCCGCCCCGGAGACCGCGTCATAGACCTGTGCGCCGCCCCGGGCGGAAAAACAACGAATCTGGCCGAGATCATGAGGAATGAAGGGGAGGTCGTGGCGGTCGACAGGCACGAGGCGAAGCTGGGGCTCATCAGGGCGTCGTGCGACCGGCTGGGGCTCACCAATGTGTCGCTTCTCGCCGCGGACTCCGCGGCCCTGGAGACCGCGCCCGCCGACAGAGTCCTCCTTGATGCGCCCTGCTCGGGGCTGGGGGTTCTCGCGAAAAAACCCGATATCAAATGGAAACGGGACGTCTCCGACATACTGAAGCTCACGAAGATACAGGCCGGGCTCCTCGAGAACGCGGCGCGACTCGTGAAACCGGGGGGGGTCCTCGTGTACAGCACGTGCACGGTGGAGCCGGATGAAAACGAGGAAATGGTCGCGGCGTTTCTTGCCCGTCACGGGGAATTCGCGCTGGAATCGGCGGCTCCCTTTGTCAGCTCCGACCTGGTCAATGCCGCCGGGTTCGTGGAGACATTCCCCCACCGCCACGGAATGGACGGCTCGTTTGCCGCGCGGCTTGTCAGAACTCACGCCACCTGAACCCGAACGGAGAATGCAATGACGTCGAATGTCATCGAACTTGTCACGAAAGAACTTGAGCAGCTCGAGGCGTCGAACACCTACAAGCACGAGGTCCCGCTGCAGAGTGCCCAGGACGGCGTTGTGCAGGTCGGCGGCCGGAAGGCGGTCATGCTCGCATCGAACAACTACCTCGGGCTTTCGAACCATGCCGCGGTGAAAGCCGCCGCCATCCGGGGGATACGGGAGTACGGCTTCGGTGTCGCATCAGTCCGGTTCATCTGCGGTACGCAGGACATACACATCGCGCTAGAAAAGAAGATCGCGAAGTTCCTGGGAACGGAGGACGCGATACTCTTTTCGTCGTGCTGGGCCGCCAACGAGGCGTTCTTCGCGTCTCTGACAAACGAGAAGATGGGGATGGAGACGTACCGGGACGTGATCTACTCCGACCGGCTCAACCACGCCAGCATCATCGACGGGCAGCGCCTGTGCCGGGCGGAGACGACGGACCGGAAGATCTACGCTCATGCGGATACGGACGGGCTCGCGAGGGCGCTTGAGGAGGACAGGGGGAAAGACTACAGGCTCAGGATCATCGCGACGGACGGGGTGTTCAGCATGGAGGGGGACCTTGCCCCCCTCGATCGGCTCGTGGAAATCGCCGGGAAATACGGCGCGATCCTGTTCGTCGACGATTCGCACGGCGTCGGCGTGTGCGGCCGCTCGGGGAGGGGAACGCCGGAAGCCCGGGGTGTCCACGGAAAAATCGACGTTCTCACCGGGACGCTGGGGAAGGCGATCGGCGGGGCGGCGGGGGGATACATCAGCGGCAGGAAGGAGCTCATCGCGTTCATGCGCCAGAAGGCGCGGACGTACATCTTCTCGAATTCGCTTCCCCCGCCCATTGTCTTCGGCGCGGACGCGGCATTCGCGCTCCTGATGAAGGACAGGTCGATCGTAAAGAAGCTCGCGGCCAACACCGCGTATTTCCGGGAGCAGATCGCGGCGCTGGGGTTCAGGATACTCGCCGGGGAGCACCCGATCGTCCCCGTCATGGTGGGCGAGGCTTCGGTCGCGCAGGAGATGAGCCGGGCGCTTCTGAAGGCGGGAGTCTACATCAGGGGCCTCTGGTACCCTGTCGTCCCGAAGGGGGAGGCGCGTCTCCGGGCGCAGATCTCCGCGGCGCTCGGAAAGAAGGATATCGACAGGGCCCTCGGCGCGTTTGAAAAAGTGGGAAAGAAGATGAACCTGATATGATGCGCGAGTGTTTGAGCTGTGGACCGTATCAGGAGGAGACAACAATGGAAGCGATAACCGCATGAGGCCGTTGAACGAGGCGAACGTCCTGGAGGCGCTCAGAAGCGTCAAGGATCCCGATCTCCACAGGGATATCGTGACGTTGAAATTTGTCAGGGACGTCGTGATTACGGGGAACGACGTGAGCTTTACGATCGAACTGACGACCCCCGCCTGTCCCGTGCGGGAGGAGCTCAAATCGTCCGCCTCAGGTGCAGTCAGGGCGGCGTTCCCGGGGGTCGGGAACGTGAGCGTCACGATGACATCCAACGTCCTGCAGCACGATCACGCGCAGCGGGGCGCCATACTCCAGGGGGTCAGGAACACGATCGCGGTCGCCTCCGGGAAAGGAGGGGTGGGGAAGTCGACAATCGCGGCGAACCTCGCGGTGTCGCTGGCCATGGATGGCGCCGCGGTCGGTCTTGCAGACCTTGATATCTACGGTCCGAGCATGCCCCTGATGATGGGGATCAAGGGCCGCCCGGCGATGAACGGCCAGAAACTGATCCCCATTGAAAACTGGGGGGTCAAGGTGATGTCGATCGGGTTCCTTGTCGACCCGATGCAGGCGGTTGTCTGGCGCGGCCCGATGGTCAGCGGTGCGGTCCGCCAGTTTATGGCCGACGTGGATTGGGGGGACCTGGATTACCTCGTGATGGACCTCCCTCCGGGGACAGGCGACATCCAGCTTACGCTCGCACAGACGCTCCCGCTCACGGGGGCCGTGATCGTCACGACGCCGCAGGACGTGTCACTTGCCGACGTGCTGAAGGCCTGGAAGATGTTCGACAAGCTCAGCGTGCCGGTGCTCGGCGTCGTCGAGAACATGAGCTACTACATCTGCTCGCACTGCGGAGCCAGGGAGGAGATCTTCGACAACGGGGGGGGAAGAAAGGCCGCGGAGGAACTGGGCGTCGCTTTCCTCGGCGAGGTCCCTCTCTACACGAACATCCGGGTGAGCGGCGACAGGGGGACGCCCATCGTCGCGGATCCCCAGGCCCCGGTGCAGGCGGGGATCATCCGCTCCATCGCGCGCAACGTCGCCGCACAGGTCAGCATACGCAACGCCGCCCGTGCGGGATCTCCTGCGGTCGATATACAGCTCATGCAGGGGGGGCAGGCGCAGTGAACGACTTTGCGGGCCGCGTCGAACAGTCGCTCGAGACCGTACGTCCCTTCCTCCGCATGGACGGCGGCGACGTCAGGTTCCTCCGCTTCAGGGAGAACGGGACGGTTGAACTCCAGTGGGTGGGGACGTGCCTCACCTGCCCGATGTCCGCCATGACCCTCCGCGCGGGACTGGAGCGCGTGCTCATGCGCGATATCCCTGAGATCCAGCGCGTGGAGGCCGTCGCGGGTTGAAAATCACGCCTCACTCGGGCGTGGCTGAGCCTCATGCGGGCGCGTCCACATCCAGGATCGCGCCCTCCTCGATTTTCAGTATCCTCTCATTCGCCTTCCTGACGAGTTCGTAGTTGTGCGTCGCCATCACGACCGCCGTCCCCCGCATGTTGATGTCTTTCAGAAGCTTCAGGATCTCCATCGACGTGGCGGGATCGAGGTTCCCCGTGGGTTCGTCGGCAAGGAGGAATTTCGGGTTATTCGCGAGCGCCCGTGCGATCGCGACGCGCTGCTGCTCTCCGCCGGAAAGCTCGTGGGCCATCTTGTTCCGCGCGTGGCTCAGGCCCACGTCGCCGAGCGTGAGAATCACTTTCTTCCTGATCTCCGCGGAGGGGGTGCCCGTGACGTGGAGCGTGAACGCGACGTTGTCGTAGACGCTCCGGTCTTCCATGAGCTTGAAATCCTGGAACACGACGCCGAGCTCGCGCCTGAGGTACGGGATGTCGCGGAGCTGTATCGAGGCGGAGCAGTGCTTGCCGACGAAGACCGTCCCCCGCGTAGGGAGGATGTCCATGTAGATCAGGCGGAGGACGGTGCTCTTTCCCGAACCGGTCTGTCCCACAAGGAACACGAACTCCCCCGGTTTGATCTGCAGCGTGACGTTGTCAAGCAGCGTGTGGGCGCCGAAGTCCACCGATACGCCTTTGAACGATATCATCGTGCCTCCTCCCGTGCGGTGCGCCTGCGGTGTGACGAAAGCGCCACGGCGGTGCGTACCGCCTCGATCATGCTTGCCGGGTCGGCGATCGAGCGGCCCGCGATGTCGAACGCGGTTCCGTGATCCGGCGACGTTCTCACGATGGGGAGCCCCGCGGAGACGTTGACCGCGCGTCCGCGGGCTGTCATCTTCAGCGGAATGAGCCCCTGGTCGTGGTACATCGCGATCACCGCGTCGTACGTGCCGGGAGTGTACCGCGCGAAGAATGCGTCGGCCGGGAAGGGGCCCTCCAGGCGCATCCCTTTTTTCCTGAGTGCGGCAGTGACAGGGATAATCACGCGCTGCTCCTCGTTGCCGATGTCCCCCTGCTCCCCGGCATGGGGGTTGAGCGCCAGTACGGCGATGCGGGGGGAGCGGATCCTCCAGTCGGTGCGCAG
This sequence comes from Ignavibacteriota bacterium, assembly GCA_003157485.1. Taxonomy (GTDB): domain Bacteria; phylum Bacteroidota; class Ignavibacteria; order UBA10030; family UBA6906; genus Fen-1273. The sequence goes on along the minus strand of PMJQ01000192.1, from coordinate 14,681 downwards.
CGCGCGCTCAATCACGGTGACGCGCTCCAGGAGGAGCCCGGCCGTCAGCTCGCGGGCGACATTCCTGACCGGCGTGTGTATCGTGACGAGCCCCACGCGGAACGAACCGCAGACGAGAATCATCGCCACGGAGGGAGACCGCGTCAGCCGCTGCAGGAGCTCCGTCTGTCCCGGCGCGTTGATCCCGGCGAGGTGGAGCGCGTGCTTGGAGACCGGGGCGGTGACGAGCGCGCCGGCCCCGCCGCCGAGAACGAGATCCACGGATGTGCGGATCGCCGCCCCCGCAGCCGCCCCCGCGTACGCCGAGAGTTTCCCCGGGGAAAACCGGACCGGGTCGTTCCCCGGGGGCTCGAGGACCTGCACCGTGCGTCCGTTTCCCCCCTCCCGGGACGGGAACGGGACAAACCTCGTCCTGAGCGCCGAGCGGATCGCGACACGCTCGAATATCACCTCCGGCCCGACAAGTACGGGAGTGCAGATCCGCCGCAGGAGTGGCGAAGCGACCGCCTTCAGTGCGACTTCAGGTCCGATCCCGTTGTAGTCGCCGACGGTGATCGCAATCGTGGGTTTCATAATGCCGCCGCCGAGACCAGGACGTAGTTCCCTGATTTGTTCTGATCGACAAAGACGAATTTCTTTTTCAGGTGGCTGTATGTCCACACCTCGTGGAACCCCGACACCGGATCGAGCATCCTGTCCGTCGAGGTGGGCGGGCCGTACAGGACGTAGATTCTCCCCCGGTCCGAACGGAATCCGTCGGGCTGCCTGAGCGTCCCGAAGCTGCGGGTCGCGTGGTCGGCACGCCGGTAATACTCGGTCATCACCTCGTTGAACGCGGTCTCCTGCTTTCCCCCTTTCCCCCTCCAGAAACCCTCCAGGTGCGCCCGACGCTCTTCCAGATTCCCTCTCCTGAGCGAGTCGAGTTCTGATTCCGTCGTAATGTACTTCAGGACGTCGAGCGCATTGTCGATGTCTTTGAGCGTAAAGGGCATGTCGGGCCAGACCGCTCTCCCTTTCCGCACAATCTCCTCCGTGTCCGGCCCCGATGAGAACGTGAACGTCATCCTGTACGACCGGAGAAGGAGCCGCGCGAACGGAACGGGGACGATCGCCGCGCTCGACGTTCCTCGGCCGTCCGCGGTGAGCCGGTACCCCGCGGCGGTGCTGTCCGTCCAGGGTGCAAAAGTCACCCCGCGGAGGACCGGTACGGTGACCGTCCCGCCCGGGGGGAGGAACAGCGCGTCCTCGGGCGCGGGAGGTTCCTCACCGAGAGAGTATTTCACTGTGAGGAGCGTGTCCTCGGCGGGGCGGGACCTCCACGCGACAAGCAGGGCGGCGGGTCGGCCGAACAGGATTTCCCCCGCATAATTCATGAGCGTCAGATCGGCGGGGATGCCGCTGCCGGTACGGGGCGGGCCGACGGGAACTAGAGAGGCCGTCGCGAGCCCGGACGAGGCGCGGGGCGGGATCACGGCAAATTTCGTGCTGTCCATGATCGTCCGTCGCGATTCCCCGTCCTCGAGCGTCATCTGTATCCTGTATCTCCCCGGCGCAACGATGAGCGAGAATATCCCCTGCTCCCACTGTTCGCCCGCAGGCTTCCGGTCGGCGTTGTCCTCGGGAATCTCAATCGCATGCATCGAGCGCGCAGCGATCCCCCCGGCCGAGTCGGCGAGTTCGACGACGAGTTCGCCGCTCCGGTGAAACGGCGTCCTCCCGTCCGGATCCCTGACAGGGACGAAGAACTCCCTGTCGATCCGGAAGTGGATGTCGACCCTCTCGTGAAGCGAGTCTCCGGTGAGCGGAAGGGGAAACGCCTCATAGTAGAGGAGCCGGGGCCCCTGTTCGTTCCTCGGGGGGAGGAATTGTCCCATCGTCCCGGCGCCGCAGACGGCAAGCGCCGCGGCGATCCAGGCCGTGCGTCTCAGTCTTGTTCGCACTGCTTCCGCTCCTTTCATTGTCGGGCTCCTCGTTCGCGCTCACGCCGCCGCAGAAAATCCACAAGGAGGCGCACGCCGACACCCGATCCGCCACGGGGGGCATAATCGGCGGGCTCCTCCAGTATGGAAGTCCCGGCCACGTCAAGATGGACCCAGCGGCAGGTCCCCGTGAACCGCCTCAGGAACATGGCCGCCGTTATTGCCCCCCCCCAGCGGCCGCCCACGTTTTTCACGTCGGCGATGTCGCTTTTAATGAGCGCATCGTATTCCTCAAACATCGGGAGTTCCCAGACCCGTTCATACGTCCGCTCCCCCGATTCCCTGAGAGCCTGCATGGCGCCCGCATCATTCCCCAGCATTCCGGTGGCCACATGGCCCAGCGCCACAACGACCGCGCCGGTGAGCGTCGCAACGTCGATGACGAGCGATGGATTGTACCCCGCCGCATAGGAAAGCGCGTCGGCGAGTATCAGACGCCCCTCCGCATCGGTATTATCCACTTCGGACGTCATCCCGTTATGGTGGCGAAGAATATCGCCGGGCCTGAGCGCGGAGCCTCCCGGCAGGTTTTCCGCCGCGGGGACGATGCCGATAAGGCGTCCCGGGAGCCTCAGCCGCGCGGCCGCCTCAAGCGTCGCGATGACGACAGCTCCCCCCGCCATGTCCATTTTCATCTCCGCCATTCCCGCCGACGGCTTGATCGAGATCCCCCCCGAGTCGAACGTGACCCCCTTGCCGACAAGGACAACCGGGGGGCGGGCGTGTTTTCCGGCGCCGGTTCCCCTGTGCTCCATCACGATGAGCCGCGGGGGACGTCTGCTCCCTGCGGCAACGGCGGCCAGCCCGCCCATCCCGAGTGCGCGGATCTTCTTTTCATCCAGCGTCCTGACGGCGAATCCGCTCCGCCTTCCGGCCGAGCGGGCGGCTGATGCGAGCGTCTCGGGGTATATCTCGTTCCCCGGCGCGTTGGAAAGGTCGCGCGCGAGGCATGTCGCGGCGCACACCACCCTGGCGTATCCGACCCCTTTCCCGATCCCCTTTTCGCGGGAAGAGGAGCCCGCGAGGAGCGTCACTGCGGCCGGGAGATCGGGAGTCCTCTTCGACTTGTACCTGTCAAACGTATACAGACCGAGAAACATCCCCTCCGCGATCGCGCACCCGTAGGCCTCGGCGGGATCTTCACCCGGGGCGGCCAGCGGGGCGGTCACACGTCTCTCCGGCTCAACGACGGCGGCTGTGCGGACCCCCATGGCCCTGAGCGCTTTTGCGGCTGTTGCCCCGGCTCTCCTGAGCCGCTCACTGCTCCATGACGTCCGGGAGCCGGCGCCGACCAGGAGGAGCCGTGCGGAGGCGAGCCCTTTCGGAAACAGGAGGAGTGTCTCCCGCTCCTTGCCGCTGAATCCCGTCCCTTTTTCGGGAACAAAATCGGCGCCCGTGAGGGACCGGAGTATGCCGGATTCCTCGGGCGAAGTCTGCCACCCCTCGAACATCATATGAACGAGAACGTCGGCCGAGGCGTCCCGGGCCGTTCCGCTCCGCACACCGATCCGGATCATGCGTCCTCCCCGATGTATTTCCCAGCGGCGGCAAGGACGCGCGAGCGGATACCCGCCGTGTCCGCTCCTGCCAGGCGCGCCCCTGCTGCGTTCCTGTGGCCGTTTCCCTGGAATTCCATGGCGAGCGCGTTGATGGGGATCATCCCTTTCGAGCGGAAGCTGATCTTGACTCCCCCCTCGATTTCGAGGAAGAGTATCCCCACGCGGACCCCGGCGATTGACATCGGGTACGTCGTGAAATTGTCCGTGTCCTCCTCGAGCGTGCCGGTCTGCGAGAGCATCTCCCTTGTGACGGTGACGTGGGCGAGCCGCCCGCCGTACTCCATGACCAGGCCCGCGAGCACTTCGCCCAGAAGCCGGATGCGCCCGGGCGACCAGCGCTCGTAAACCTCGGCATAGATGCCGACCGGGTCCGCCCCGCAGGCGATCAGGCGGGAGACGATCTCGTGCGTGGCCAGTCCGGTCCGGGGGTACCGGAACGAACCCGTATCGGTCATGATCGCGCAGTAGAGTCCCATGGCCGCCTCCGCGGAAGGGCGTTCCCCTCCCTCGCCGAAGAGGAGACGATAGAGAATCTCCCCCGTCGAAGTGGCGTTGTCGTCGATGAGGACCGGAGAAGCGAACGGGGAGGGGTCGAGATGATGATCGATGCAGACCCTGACGGCGGGGCTGGCGAGGACGGAGTCTTTCATGGACCCGAGACGGTCCGGATGGTTTGTGTCGAGGATGACGATGACGTCCGCGCCCGCGAGCAGCGCGGCGTCCCGGAGCGGGTCGAACGCTGCGACGGTCCCCCGGGGATCCAGGAACCGGTAGACCGCGGGGAGGGGACCGGCGTTGATGACGCGGACATCCTTCCCCTTGCCCCGGAGCCAGGAGGCAAGGGCGATTTCCGATCCTATGCCGTCGCCGTCCGGGTTGATGTGCGTCGTCAGAACAAACCGGCCGCGCGCGCGGAAGAGATCGAGGATTGCCGCGGTGGCGTTTATGGTTTCCTCGTGTGGAGCCTCTGGCATTCCCGCCGGGTGAGCACTCACGATCCCGTTACTTGATGACCCAGGTCTCTTCGCCGTTCAGAAGCTTCTGGAGATCTCCGTCCCCTTTCCTGCTTTTCGCCCTTGCGATCTGGTCGCCCATCTGATCCTCGTACGTCGGGTGATCGAGCGCAAGGAACACTCCCATGGGGCGGGGGAGGTCAGGGTTGTGTATCATGTTTGCAAGGATGAACGCAAGCGTCGAATCCTTTTCGTCGTGGACAAGGAGATCGCTCGGCGAGAATTTCCCCCCGTCGAGCGGCACCGCCTCCGGCCTGAACCCGTTGAGCCGTATCCCTTTCGTCCGGTCCTTCCCGAAGACAAGGGGCTTGCCGTGTTCGAGATACACGACGTGATCGTCCTTCGTCTCTTTCTCGGTGAATTGGAAGAACGCGCCGTCGTTAAACACGTTGCAGTTCTGGTAGATCTCGACGAACGCGGCGCCGTGATGCCCTTCTGCGCGGCGGACGACCTCCTGCAGGTGCTTCGGGTCCCTGTCCATCGCGCGGGCGACGAACGTGGCCTGTGCGCCGAGCGCCAGCGAGACGGGGATGAACGGGAAATCGATGACGCCCGCCGGCGTGGATTTCGTTATCTGCCCGAGTACCGACGTGGGTGAGTACTGTCCCTTTGTCAGGCCGTAGATCTGGTTGTTGAAAAGAAGAACCTTGATGTTCAGGTTCCGGCGGAGCATGTGGATCATGTGGTTGCCGCCGATCGAGAGGCCGTCGCCGTCGCCGGTCGCAACCCAGACGTCGAGCGAGGGATTGACCATCTTCACGCCGGAGGCGATCGCCGGGGCCCTCCCGTGTATGCCGTGTATCCCGTAGAGATTCAGATAGTAGGGGAACCGGCTCGAGCAGCCGATCCCCGACACCGCGACATACTGTTCCCTCTTGTGGGGGAATTCGGGGAACACCCTCTGGACCTGCGCCAGGATGGAGTAGTCGCCGCATCCCGGGCACCAGCGGACGTCCTGGTCCGACTGGAAATCCTTAATCGTCAGTTTGGCCGGCGTCTCCTGTGCGGTATCAGGCATGATTCCCTCCGATCTGTTTCTCCACGAATTCCTCGATCTCCTCCGAGCGGAGCGGCAGTCCCCTGACGACGTTGAATCCGACGGCGTTCACGAGATATTTTGCCCGGAGGAGCTTGATGAGCTGTCCGCTGTTGATCTCAGGGACGATGACCGTCCTGAACCCAGCAAGGAGGGCGCCGAGATTGCGCGGGAACGGGTTGATGTGGCGGATTTGGATGTGCGTCACTTCGTGTCCCGACTCCCTGAGTCCCGTCACGGCGCTCCGGATCGATCCGAACGTGCTTCCCCAGCCGACAAGTGCGATGCCGCCGGAGGCCGGGCCGTCGAAGGCCTGTTCGGGGATGTCCGCGGCGATCCGTTCGATCTTCTCGGCGCGCAGGCGTATCATCAGGTCGTGATTGTCCGGCTCGTAGTTGATGTTGCCGGTGATGTCCTGTTTTTCGAGCCCGCCGATCCTGTGCTCCAGCCCGGGGGTTCCGGGAATGGCCCAGGGCCGCGCCAGAGTGACCGGGTCTCGTGCATACGGCTGGAAGCCGGCCGGGTCCTTCGCGAACGAGACTGGGATGGGGGGGAGGGTGGCCGCATCCGGGATCAACCACGGTTCGGCGCCGTTCGCGAGGTAGCCGTCCGTCAGGCAGATGACGGGGGTCATGAACTTGATGGCCAGGCGGGCAGCCTCGTACACCGTCAGGAAGCAGTCGGCGGGGGAGGATGCCGCGAGGACGCACAGGGGCGCTTCACCGTTTCTCCCCTGCACGGCCTGGAGCAGATCAGCCTGTTCGGTTTTGGTCGGCAGGCCCGTGCTCGGACCGCCGCGCTGGACGTCGATGACGACAAGGGGGAGCTCGAGCATGACTGCCAGCCCAAGGGCCTCGGTCTTCAGCGCGAGTCCCGGGCCGCTCGTCGTCGTCGCGGCAAGCGCTCCGGCATAGGAGGCGCCGATGGAGGCGCAGATCGCGGCGATTTCGTCCTCCGCCTGAAACGTCTTCACGCCGAATTCCTTGAGCTTTGAGAGTTCGTGGAGGATGTCGCTCGCCGGGGTGATCGGGTAGCTCCCCAGGAAAAGCTGGAGCCCCGATTTCCGCGACGCCGCCACGAGCCCGAGCGCGGCGGCGGCGTTCCCCATCACGTTCCGGTACCGTCCCGGCGGGAGCTTCGCGGGCCGCACGTCGAACCGCGTCGTGAAGACCTCCGTCGTGTCGCCGTAGTTGTAGCCTGCGCGGAGCACCCGCAGGTTCGCCTCGGCGACCTGCTTGTCCTTCACCCCGAATTTTTCTTCGATAAAGCGGATCGACTGGTCGAGGGGACGGTTGTACATCCAGTACATCAGTCCGAGCGCGAAGAAATTCTTCGTCTTGTCGACGAACCGGGTGGAGAGATTCATCTCCGCCAGCGCGTTCGTCGTCAGCTTGGTGATGCCGATTGCGTTGACCTGGAAGCGCTCGAGCGAGTGGTCTTCGAGAGGGTTCGTCGTCAGTCCCGCCATGCGCAGGTTTTTTTCCGTAAACGCGTCCTCGTTCACGATGATCGTCCCGCCGTCCCGCAGGAGTTTCAGATTCGTAACGAGCGCGGCCGGGTTCATCGCCACCAGGACGTCGCAGGTATCCCCGGGCGTGAGGATATCCACGCTGCCGAACTTGATCTGGAACCCGCTCACGCCGTAGGTTGTCCCCGCGGGAGCGCGGATCTCGGCCGGGTAGTCGGGGAGCGTGCTCAGATCGTTCCCCAGCGCCGCGACCGTGTTCGTGAACTGCGTCCCGGTGAGCTGCATGCCGTCTCCGGAATCGCCCGCGAAGCGGATCGTCACTTCATCAAGAGTCTCGACCTTCTTTGCCATGACCGTACCCCGTCTATGCTATGAGAACACGCGGCGTTGCGTCAAGGGTTCCGCGCGGAGCGGCTACTCGCGGACAACCCAGACTTTCACCTTCCCGACGACGTTCTGCGGGAGTTTCACGCCGACGGTGTAGATGCCGAGCGCCTTGATCGGCTCTTCCAGGTCGATTATGCGCTTGTCCACTTCAAACCCTTTTTCCTTCAGCGCGTCGGCGACCATCTGCGAAGTCACCGCGCCGAAGAGCTTTTCGTCCTCGCCCACCTTCATCTGCAGCGTGATCGAAAGCTTCTCGATCTCGGCGGCGAGCTTTTCGCTCCCCTTGAGCTCCTTCGTATGGCGCCGCGTGGCCTGCTTCTTCTCCTCCTCCAGGGCGCGCATGCTGCCGCTGCTTGCCGGATAGGCGATCCCCTTCGGGATGAGGAAATTGCGCGCGTAGCCGTCCTTGACGTCGACGACCGCGCCCACCGCCCCGAGTTTGTCGTGTTCTTTGCGAAGTATCACTTTCATGGAATATCCTCTCGAGAGTCCTAACGGATGGAATCGGAAACGAACGGCAGCATCGCGAGATGCCTCGCCCTCTTGATGGCCTTCACGAGCTGGCGCTGATGTTTTGCGCAGGTCCCGGTGATGCGTTTGGGGATGATTTTCCCCTGCTCGGTGACGAAGCGCGACAGCCGCTTGTCGTCCTTGTAGTCGATGTACACCTCTTTTGCGTCGCAGAAACGGCATGTCCGTTTCTTGCGGGGCATCTGACTCTCTTTGTCGCGCCGTGGCTTTCTGGTTGTAATCACTGTGTGCGTCTCCCTTGGCAATCGTGTGGTGTGTGACGTTATGATTTCCTGTCGGGTACGGGCTCTTTAAAGAGCGGCTCGCGCGGCTGGACGGGCGCGGGGTCCGCCGGCGGGGGAGCCGCGGCTGCGGCCGCAGCCTTGGCGCGCGCCGCGAGCGCCTTCTGGTCGAGCTGGATCGTCAGAAACCGCAGGATCATCTCGTCGAGCTGGAACGAGCGCTCGAGGGCGGCAAGAAGAGGCGGCGGGCCCGTGAACTCGATGTTGACGTAGAACCCGTTCGTTTTCTTATTGATGGAGTATGCGAGACGCTTGCGCCCCCACTTGTTGAGCGCGCTCGCGCTCCCGCCGTTCTTGACGATGACGTCCTGAACGCGGCCGATCACGGCATCCACCTGCGTGTCGTCGAGCGACGCGTTGACGATGAATGTCGTTTCGTACAGCCTTGGCTTTTCCATTATGATGATCTCCCTGTGGACAGTGCGTGATGCGTGACCCTCCAGTACTCACCGGGCGGTGAACTGAAGAGCAGAGGAGTTCCTCTTGTGGTTTACGGCGTGTTGTATGATGTCATGGCGCGTTGTATTCCTGATACTGCAAACGTTCTGGCCGCTTCGGCGGCCCTGAGAACCATTTCCCGTGCCGCGGCTGATTCCTCCTTCGCGAATTTCCCGAGAACGAAATCGCGGCGCATTGCCGGCGGAGGGAGGTTTTCCCCACCGATGCCGCACCGGAGCCGGGGGATGACCTCCGTCCCGAGGGACGCGATGACCGATCCCAGCCCCCTGTGTCCGCCGTCGCTCCCGGCCGGCCTGATCCGGAGCGCCGCCAGAGGGATCTGGAAATCGTCGACGACGATCAGTGTCCTCTCCGTGGCGGTTCCCGTCATTGCGAGGGCTTCGCGGACCGCCGTTCCGCTCAGGTTCATGAAAAGGAGCGGCTTCACAATGTGGATAATGCGTCCCTGCTCCTCGGCGCGGGCCATTGCGAATGCGGGGAAGGGGGACCAGGAGCGCGCCCCGAGGAGCGACGCCAAGGCATCCGCCACCATGAACCCCAGATTGTGTCTCGTTGCTTCGTACGCGGGGCCGGGGTTCCCGAGGCCGACGATCAAGACGGGACCCGGAGGGGAATCCGGGGCGGTCTCCGGAGCAACTTCCACGGCGCGCTCCCCCTGTTACTTCTTCTTCTCCTCTTTGGGTGCCGGCTTCGCATCCTTGGCCGCGGGCTTGGCGTCCTTGGCCGCCGGCTTCGCCTCCTTGCCTGCGCCCTTCGCTTCTCCCTTCGCCCCTTCCGCCGCCTCTCCCTCTTCGGGTTTCTTCCCCTTGCCGACGACTTCGGGCTCCTTGATTGCCTCCTCCGCCACCGGGGCGACTTCCGCCTCCTTGACCACGGTCGGGGGCAGGCATCCGACGACGGCGCTGTCAGCGCTCTCGAGGAGCGTCACGTTCGGGATGTTCAGGTCGCGGACGTGAATCGAATGATTGATACCCAGGCCCGCGATGTTGATTTCGATTTTCTCCGGAATGTCTTTCGGAAGGCAGGCGATCTTCACGCGGTGGAGTATGTGCTGGATCATCCCTCCGTCCTTCACTCCCTGCGGTATACCGCCGGTGAGGACGACGGGCACTTCGATCGTCACCTTCTCGTCTTCCTTCAGACCCTGGAGATCAAAGTGCACCGGGCGGTCCGTGACCGGATCGAACTGGACGTCACGCAGTATGCACTTGCGGGAGCTTCCGTCCTTCAACCGGAGGTCGATCACGTGCGTCTCGGAGGTGAACACGAGGGGGTCGAGGACCGGCTTCGGGACCTGAATGTTCAGCGTCTTTTCCTCCCTGGCATAGAACACGCCGGGAACCATCCCGGCCAGCCTTGTGAGCTTGGCGCGTTTTCCGGTCAGCTCGCGGATCTCGGCTTCCAACACGAATTCAGACATGGTCTACCTTTCCTGAAAGTGCTCCTGGAGATTACCCCTTGTCGACGTCAAAGAGAGAGCTTATCGACTTGAACTTGAACGTCCGCTTTATGGCTTCCGCGAATATCCGGGCCACCGATTCCCCCGCGATCTTTGCCGAGCCCGTGGGAAGCGGGAGCGAGTCCGTCACGACGAGCTGCGTGAGCGAAGAAGCGTTGATCCGTTCCACGGCGCTCCCGGAAAGAACCGGGTGCGTGCATGCCGCATACACCTCTTTCGCCCCCGCGTTTTTCAGCGCCTTCACGGCGTTGCAGAGGGTCCCCGCAGTGTCCACGAGGTCATCCACGATGAGTATGTTCTTCCCGCGAGCCTCGCCGATGATGTTCATGACCTCCGCTTCGTTCTGCCGCGGGCGCCGCTTGTCGATGACGATGAGGTCCGCTTCGAGCCGCTTTGCATACGCGCGGGCCATCTTGATCCCCCCCACGTCCGGCGACGCCACGGCCAGATTTCCCAGCCGCATTTTCTTGAAGTGCTTCACCAGGATGGCGGAGGAGTAGAGGTGGTCGACGGGGATGTCGAAGAACCCCTGGATCTGGGGCGCGTGAAGGTCCATCGTGATGACCCTGTCCGCACCGGCCTGCGTGATGAGATTGGCAACGAGCTTTGCCGTGATCGAGACGCGGGGCTGGTCCTTCCGGTCCTGCCTCGCATATCCGAAATACGGGATGACGGCGTTCACTTTCCGCGCGGAGGCCCTCCGGGCGGCGTCAATCATTATCAGGAGTTCAAGGAGGTTCTCCGCGGGCGGGTTCGTCGACTGGACGATGTACACGTCGGAACCGCGGATGTTCTCCGTGAACTTGACCCAGATCTCGCCGTCGCTGAACGTCTTGATTTCACACTGGCCCAGTTCTGTGCCGAGGTCGCGCGCAATCTTCAGTGCCAGGGGACGGTTCGACCGGCCGGAAAAAACCTTCAGGATGCCCATACAATCCGATTGAAATCGAAGCCTATAAAGATAACGAAAAGGTGCGTTTCCTGCAAGGCCAATTTTCCTCTTTGTTGACATTTTGGGCGGATTTTAATATTTTTCACACACCAAATGCCTTCCACGGAATTCCCCCCGAGTGCAGGTCGTGCCGTGATCGAGTATCCGTTCACTCTCCGTAACGCGTCGGGGGACGGGATAACGGGGGACCTGCGGCATGCGGAAGGAGGGACGGGACTCCCCCTCCTCATTGTCTGCCACGGGTTTACCGCGCACAAGGACTGGGGTCCGTTCCCGTTCTTCGGCCGGAGGCTCGCCGCCCTCGGGTTTGCATCGGTTGTCTTCAACTTCTCCCACAGCGGCGTGGGTCCCGGCTCGCGAAGATTCGACGAGCTTGAGAAATTCTCCCGGAATACGATCGGGAAAGAACTGGAGGATGTCCGGGCGATCGTCGGGGCTGTTGCCGGAGGGGGGCTCGGGGGGGGAATCGCGGATCCTTCTAAGATCGGCATCGTGGGGCACTCCCGCGGCGGGGGGATCGCGATACTCTCTGCGTCACAGGAATCCCGCATCAGGGGAGTCGCGGCCTGGGGGACGGTCGCCTCATTTTACAGGTACACGCCGCATCAGCGTGAGGCGTGGGAGCGGGACGGGTTCCTCCCTGTGACCGTTCGGGGGATGCGGACGAGGCTTAGGTTCGGCGTCGATGTTCTCCGCGACCTGGAAGCGAACAGGGATGCGTATGATATCCTCCGCGCTGTGCGGACGCTTAATGTCCCCCTTCTCATCGTCCACGGTTCGGCGGACGTGTCGGTGAAGCCCTCTGAAGCGCAGTCGCTGTACGACGCCTCGGACCACGCGAAATCGCAGCTCGTCATGATCGAGGGGACGGGGCACGCATTCGGCGCAAAACACCCCTACCGGCACGGAAGTGCCGCAGTGGATCAGCTTCTTGAACTGACGGCACGCTGGTTCCATATGTTTCTCTAAAGGACGGGGCGTCCGGCCCGCTCACAACCGCGGTATCACACCCAATGAGGTGATGGAGTATGAACGATTCGACGAAGGTTGCGCTCACCAGGCCCTCGGAAATCCCGTCGGCGCTCGCGCAGACAGTCTGGATGCTCCTCTTCGCGGCGGGGACGACGCTTGCGGCCCGGCTGGAGATTCCGCATCAGCCCGTTCCGTATACGCTGCAGACGCTCATGGTTCTCCTGTCCGGCGCGTTTCTCGGCGGCCGCAACGGAATGATGAGCCAGATCGCATATATCGGTGCGGGAGTCCTCGGGCTCCCGGTATTCGCCGGAGGGGCGTTCGGGCTCGCCGTCCTCCTCGGGCCTTCGGGGGGGTATCTCATTGCCTTCCCCTTTTCCGCGCTTGTCGTCGGGCGGATGGTCCGGAGGCGCCATACGCTCCCCTGGATTGTGCTCTCAATGGGGGCGGGACTTGCAATCGTGTTTGCGCTCGGTGCGCTCCAGCTTTCGGTCTTCTATACGCATAGTGCGTCGACGGCTTTGACAGCCGGGGTTCTGATATTCAGCTGGTGGGACCTCCTGAAACTTTCCGCGGCCTCCATGATCTACTACGAGATGGGGAAGCGGTGGAAGAGTCTCCCCTCGGGGACGGGAGAGAATCCGGAGGGCCGTTAGAAGGGATCCCGGCCGGCGGAAAATGAGAGAAATCCCTGCCAGCGCCGGTAGAGCTCCCCCGTCGCCCTGACCGTGCGTGCGGCGAACTCCGCGACTTCCCGGTGGCGCCCGCCGGCCACGAGAAGCGAAAGATCGGGATGCCCCCCGTCACCCCCTCCCGGCGGAGCGATCCTGAAACCCCTGCAGTATGCGTCGAGCGTGAATTTTCTCGTCGCCCCGTAGAACGTCAGCTGGTCCAGAAGATCGCAGTGTTCGATTGCACTGAACCGGTAGGGGAGGAGATTACGCGCCGGAGGGATCCCCAGGAGCGCGGAGCGGAGCATCAGAAAAGGGGAATCGAACGACCGGCCGTTGAACGTGATCAGCCTCTGAAACCTTGTCACAGTCTCCCAGAACCCTTCGAGCATCTCCTCTTCGGTTGCCGGCGCAAGCGTGATGAGCCCGTTTGCGGATTGCGACGGGGCACCCTCAGGGTGTTCATACCAGACGATCCCCCGTCCGGTTTCCGGGTTCAGCATCGCAACGGAGACCGTCCGCGCCGTCAGGGGGGCGAAGCTCATCCGGCGGAGGATTTCACCCGGATCCTCCCCCTCCCTCACGCTCCGGGCGGGGTATTCCGCCTCTTCCGGCGTCCCCTGCGGGGAAGGGAGCGTCTCGATATCGAAGACGACTTCAGAGATCTTCCCCTTCACGCCGCTCCCCTTTCAAGGCGCTCCTGACGGCCTGTTGCACGGCGTCCCAGGTGTAGCCGCGCCGGAGGAGATACGCGGTAAGCTGCTGTCTCAGTTTCCCCTCCTCCTTCCTTGCGTGGGACTTCTTCGCGACGAACGCCGATGCGGCCTTCCCGGCTTCCTCCTCCTGGCTGACTCCCCCCAGGATTTCGTCGAGCGCTTCATCCGCCAGCGACTTCCCGACGCCGAGGAGGAGGAGCTTCCTTTTCAACAGTATCCTCCCCGCCGGCCTCAGCGTCAGCGCGTTGCGTATGTATGAACGGGCGAACTCGGCGTCGTCGAGCAGACGAGCCTCCTTCAACGCCGCAATCGTTTCTGCGGCGACCTCGTCGCTGAACTCCCTGTCGCGGAGCGTGTCGCGGATCTCGCTCTCCGTCCGGGGACGCACGGCGAGAAAGCGGAGGGCGGCTGACTTCGCGCCGAGAATCTCCTCTGCGTGTTCGATATCCCTGAGAAGCGCCGGCGAGAGCTCGTCCCCGGTCCTGAGCCCGAACCGGACGAGCGTGTCGGTCGCGACGCCGATCAGGAACGCGCCGTCGGCGAATATCGACCTCCTGCCGGTGCGCTTTTTCTGGGGCTCAATTTTTGTGATCTTCATCCGGGAGCGTTGCGAGAAAATCCCCCGCGCCGTCAGGCGGCGCGGGGGAGTGCGATCCAGTGGCGACTACTTCTTTTTTGCGGGTTCCGGGCGGGGAGCGGGAGGAGGCGGGGCCGCGGCTTTCGGCGCCGGGGGAGCCGCTGCGGGCTTCACCGGTACGGGATCATGCTTTGCGGATTCACCGTTCCCCCCCTGGGCGGGCCGGGAAGGGGAGGCAAGGCCGAGCTTTTTCCGGAGTTCGCCGTCGATCTTCTTTGCAATCGTTTCGTTTTCCTGGAGGTACTTCTTGACGGCGTCCCGCCCCTGGCCGATTCGTTCCTCGCCGTACGAAAACCATGACCCTGATTTTGCGATGATGTTCTGCTCCACCGCGGTGTCCACGAGATCGCCGAGCCGCGAGATTCCTTCGTTATAGAGTATGTCGAACTGGGCTTCGCGGAATGGGGGAGCCACCTTGTTCTTGACGACCTTGACGCGTGTCCTGTTTCCGACTATCGTGGTCCCGTCCTTTATCGCTTCGATGCGACGCACGTCGAGACGCACCGATGCGTAGAACTTGAGCGCGTTCCCTCCGGTCGTCGTTTCCGGGTTGCCGAACAT
>PMJQ01000150.1 GCA_003157485.1 Ignavibacteriota bacterium | reverse complement strand
CTTGGGGTCCAGTACGGGAGGGACCAGCTCCCCGTCCCCGCATGGTCGAAAAGTTCGGACGAGAACGACTTCTCCAACATCATCACAAACATACTCGGCATCGGCGCGGATTTCCGGACGATCTATTACAACAGGAAGCTCAACGATTCAACGCGAAGCAACGGCCTGTTCCAGATGCAGGGCGATCTTTACATCAACCTTCACGTTTCGCAGAAAGTGTTCCTGTTCCTCAATCTGAACAAAGGAACGTCCTCCGGATTCGACGCCTATGCGCTGCTGAATGTCCTCCCTGCATCGGGACATCTCAAAATCGGAAGGTTTGTCCCTGATTACGGGACGAATCTGGACGATCACACCGCGTACGTGCGTCAGTACACGAAGCTGAGCCCCGAGTACGATGTCGTGGAACGGACGGGGATGGAAGCGGCAGTTTCTCCCGGAGCCTTCACGATCCTGGGAGGGGTCTATAATGCCGACGAAGGCGGGGGGATCCCGGGCACGAACAACAAGGCGTTCCTCGGAAGGGCGGAGGGAATGTTCAAGCTTTCCGGGAACGTCTCCCTCGGTCTGGGGGGGAACGTGTTTGCCACGAAGACCGGCATCCCGGGAATAGCAACGACGTACTACGGCGGGTTCGGATCATTCAGCGTTGGGGAGTTCACGGTTCTCGGCGAGGCGGACTGGATCAGGACGTCCCCCGTGGGCGTGACGACGACGGCTCTGGCCACATATGCGGAAGCGGATTATGTGATCACACAGGGGGTCGATCTCAAGCTCTCCTATGACTTTTACGATCAGGACGTCAACTATAAGACCGGCTCGAAATCGCGTTACAGCGTCGGCGTGGAGTTCTTTCCCGTCAGCGGCGTCGAAGTCCGTCCCGAGTACCGCATACTCAGACAGCAGGACCCCGACGTCGGCTCGATGAACGAATTTGACCTGATGTTCCATCTGTATCTGTAGACAAACTCAACAACAATAAAGAAAGGCGAAGCTTTTATGCGATGGACTGCAGCCGTTATAGTGTTGTTCGCGTTGGGAATCATGGGTGCACGCGCGCAGGATAAAAAGACGGAGAGCACCTCATTCAAGAGCGACGTGTTTCCGGTTCTCAAGAAATACTGTCTGCCGTGCCACTCGGAAGACAATTTCAATCCGAGTGAACTCTCGCTTGATTCCCGTGAACTGTTGATGCAGGGAGGAAAGAACGGCGTTCCTGTCGTCGCAGGCAATGCGAATGAGAGCACATTGATAAAGAAACTGGGAAACGCGCCCCCGTTTGGCGACCGGATGCCTCTGAATAAGAAGCAGGTCATCAGCGAAGGAAAGGCGAAATACCTGTCCGAGGCGCAGGTGAAAATCATCGCGAAATGGATCAACGAAGGGGCAAAAGACAACTGAGATAATCGCATAGTCCGATCGGTTGTACGCGACAGCGCCCCGGGCCGGAAAGGTCGGGGCGCTGTCGTTGTATGCCCTTCGTTCTTATCGAATTACCCGGAGCGGAGAGGTTTTCATCTCTTCTCCTGCGGTTTTCGCTGTTTGATTCTCAGCGGGAAACTTTCGATATTTGTTTACATAATCTGTTCGCGTCATCCATGCTTGAAGAGAAATCGAGACTTGAACTGAGCAAATACTTCCGGGCCGAATGGTTTTCGCGGGGCGTCCTCGTCAAGGCCCTCATCGCCATCGCGCTCACAGGGGCGCTCGCGCTATTGTTTCCGAGGGGGGAATCGATCGACCTCGATTACAAAGTGGGAGCGGTATGGGCGAGAAAGGACCTGATTGCTCCCTTTTCGTTCCCCATATTCCGCGATGAGCGGGAATATGCGCACGACGTAGAAGAAGCGAAGAAGCAAGTCTACGATGTCTTCGAGAGGGATTCCGCTGCGACCGATTCGCAGCCGGTCCTTCTCGATGCGTTTTTTGCCCGCCTTCAGGAAGCGCTTGAGATACGCGCTCAGATTCGCCGGGGCGTGCACCGGCATTCCGGCGTGGATTCGACGAAGTTCAGCGACCTGGCCTCCTCCCTCGATATCCCTTTCTCGGACACGGAATGGAATGTCCTCTCCACGCTGGCGGCGTCGGGACAATTGAAAGATATCCGCAGCGCCATGGGAGCAATGGCGCGGAAGTACCTCCATACCGGGATTCTCGACAGACCCAAAGCCTCCATCGCCCGGGAAGAAATCGCCCTGCGGCGCGGGACACAGGAGGAGATCCTCCCGGTCGCACGCCTCTTTGATGAAAGCGACGTTCACGCGCTCCTGGAACGCGAACTGATCGACAGATACGGGAGCGANNACGCCCGCCACGAACCAGGCGCTCGCCGCCGCCGCCGATCAGATCCCCAGGACGCTCGGCTACGTGCAGGAAAACGAGCGCGTTGTGAGCAAGCATGAGCGGATCACGCAGGACACGCGGCTCAAGCTGGAATCCCTCCGCCGTGCACGGGCGGAGAGGGGGCCGGGGGCCGACAATCCGCTGCAGATCATCGGCACGGTGATCCACGTCTTCATCATTGTCATGCTGTACGCACTGTACCTTGGTCTGTTTCGGAAGGGAATCACCCGCAGCAACAGAAAACTGGCACTCATCGCTCTCCTGTTCCTCCTGGAGGGGGTATTCGCATACCTGACGAGGGAGATCGACGTCAATGCGCCCGTCGAATTCCTCATTCTCGTCCCCGTCGCATCGATGCTTCTCACGATAGTATTCGATTCCCGGGTCGGGTTCTACGGAACGGTCCTGATCGCGTTTATCGTGGGGGGCATCCGCGGGAACGACTATTCGGTGGCTCTCGCATCACTCGTCGCCGGGGCGCTCGCGGTGTACACCGTGCGCGACGTGAAGAACAGGACGCAGATCTTCCGTTCGCTCGGGTTCATATTCCTGGGATACGCCCTTGCGATCGTCGCGATGGGGCTGGAGCGCTTCGAATCACTGGCCGTCGTCTCCGAACAGCTCGCATACAGTCTTATCAACGCCGTCATCTCCCCCGTACTCACGTACGGCCTCCTTATTTTCCTTGAGAAATCGTTCCGCGTCACGACGGACCTGACGCTGATGGAGCTCGTCCATTTCAACCATCCGCTCCTGCGCCAGCTCGCGGAGCAGGCTCCCGGCACCTACCACCACAGCATGACGCTCGCGAGCCTGGCGGAGACCGCCGCCGCCGCGGTGGGCGCCAACGAGATCCTCTGCCGCGTCGGTGCGTACTTCCATGACGTCGGGAAGGTGGTGAAGCCCACGTACTTCGTGGAAAACCAGAAGGGAAGCCGGAACCGGCACGACAAACTCTCTCCCCGGATGAGCTCACTCATCATTGCGGCCCACGTCAAGGACGGCATGGCGCTCGCCCGTGAGTACGGCCTCCCGGAAGAGGTGATCGACTTCATCCCCATGCACCACGGCACCACCCGGATGGACTATTTTTACACGAAGGCGATGGACCTGGCGCGCAACGATCCCGACGAAACCAAGATCGATGAGATCAAGGAACAGGACTACCGGTATCCGGGGCCCAAGCCGAGCACGAAGGAAACAGGGATCATGATGCTCGCCGACGCGGTCGAAGCGGCGGTGCGGACAATCGAAGATCCCACCCCGCAGAGGCTCGAGCAGACCATCGACGAGCTGATCCGGAAGCGGTTTGAAGAAGGAGAGCTTGATGAGTGTCCGCTGACAGTGAAGGACCTGACGAAGATCCGCAGCGCGTTCCTCGGCGTCCTTATCGGCATCTATCACACGCGCGTCAAGTATCCTGAAACGCCGCGGCGGAAGACGACGCGGCGGCCGGTTGCCGTCGAACCGCCTGCCGAGAGGCCCGGACCTGTTCCCGGGGAGGTGGCGGGCGGATGAACCGGTACTCCGAGGACTACCTCCATTTTCTCGCGCTCGAAAAGAACGCCTCGCGCAATACAATCGCCTCGTACCGGCTCGACATAGGCAGATACGTCCGGTTTCTTGAGCTCAAGGAGATCAAGAAGCCGGATGACGTCACCGAGGAGCATGCCGCGGAATTCCTCGGCACGCTCCGGACGGCGGGACTCTCCCCCCGGTCCGTCACGCGCTGCATCTCGTCCCTCAACGGGTTTCACAAGTTCATGGTGGGGGAGGGGATAACGCAGAAAAACCCCATGGAAGGGATAGACGTTCCCAGGCTCGCGCGCTCCCTTCCGGACGTCCTCACGCAGGCCGAGGTCGAGGCGATATTCAATCAGCTCGACGGGGAACTCGATCGCGCCCCGGAAAGAAAAAAACGGCTCCTGCTGCGGGACAGGGCGATACTGGAAGTGC
>PMJQ01000087.1 GCA_003157485.1 Ignavibacteriota bacterium | reverse complement strand
TACAGGCGCTGGGATCTTTCTGTCAAGCAGGGATTGCCCTGGTTCGGCGTTGAGCTCTTCGGGAATCTCTATAACATCAATAGCGCGAGGGACGTGAGCATCATTCAAGGAGCGGGTGTCCCTGAGTCGGAGCAGGATTACGGTATGACAGGGAATCTGGGATTACGGGTAAAATTCTAAACAATCATAGTTCGCTTTACTAATCCACCAATCACATAGGGAGTGACATCATGAAAAAGACATTTCCAATGGCGCTGTTTGCTGTCATTGTATCTGTTTTCCTGGCGGGCCCTGTCACGGCGCATGCCGCCCCGACGGACACGCTTGTTGTATATTCGAGCGGGTTGAGTCTTGACCAGATCATTGGTTCCGACACGACCGGGGCGGGAGCCCAGGCGCACAAGGTCTATAAACTGGTAAGCCTGGACACGACGTACCTGTGGTTCGGCCCGATCACCGTGAAGACGAATTTCTCGGTCATCGGAGTCCTGGGGACGAATGGCCGCCCCCCGTGTATCGAGGCCGGCATTTTACTGGATGGTACACTTCCGTNNCCGGCATTTTACTGGACGGTACGCTGCCGTATTACCTGTTCGTCATTAACGGACAGCATACGGTTGCCACGTTCAAGAATCTGTATCTCACGGGGAGGGCCCCGAACAATACACTCAATGCGCTCAACGTGAACGGCATCGGGTCGTTTATCCAGGTCGCGGCGGATTCGGTGAAGCTCTATGTGGACCACGTGATTTTCGAGGACATGCCTGACGAATGTATTGGATACACGGGCAACTGGTGCAGCCTCTTCATTACCAACTGCAAATTCAGGAACCTGATCTCGGCCACGCAATGGTTCTCCGGCGAAGCTGTCCGCAACACGAACAACACGGCGATAACGGATACCATCTCAATGCACGACAACACGTTCATTGCAATGAACTGTTACGACGCGTGCCCGGTAACCGCCAGTTTCGTCCGGTATTTCGATTTCGAGCATAACAGTGATGTGATGACGTTTCAGAATCCCTTCTGGATTTTCAACGTCACCACGGCCAAGATCGACAATAACATGTTCTATGGAACGTGGCTTGGGGGAATCACGCAAATCGAGTACGTGCAGTTCTGGGATGAGTTGAGGTCGCTTGCCATCCCCTCGGTTCTCGATCTTGACACGCTGGGCGGCGACATACCGAAGGTGTTTGACCCGCAGGATTCGAGCTCCGCTAACCTGCTGTGGCTGGCGGAGGCAAAGAGGAACATCGAGGTGAAGAACAACAACTTCTTCGAGCCGGCCGCGGTCATCAATTTCTGGAAAGCATGGGATGACACCGCCCACGGCGACGATTCGCTGATTGCACCAACTTGGATGAACGCAAGAACGACGGGGATGTTCAACGACAAGGTCCACTGGCCGGGGCTGGTTCAGTCGGGTAACCTGAATGTCGACCCCGGGTACGGGGCTTCGATCCCCAACGTCGTGAACAACGGCCAGGGTGACGGCGTCGGGGCGTTCCAGTATTACTACGACATCCGCCAGAACATCGCCTCAACGGATATTTACGGCTACAAGCTCCAGACCGCGGCCGGCAGTAACTGGATTCCCCAGTGGCCGCTTCCGGAGCTTCAGGACATGCAATACACGAGCGCGTCGTTAAAAACGGGGGGCACTGACGGAAAGCCCGTTGGCGATCGGGGCTGGTTTACAGGCGGCTTTACGGGCGTGAGCACGACCCCGGCGCAGGAACCCTATCAATTTGCGCTCTCTAATGCCTATCCCAATCCGTTCAACCCTTCAGCCCACATTGAGTACACGATTCCGCACAACAGCTTCGTGACGCTGAAAGTGTACAACGTGCTGGGGCAGGAGGTGGCAACGTTATACTCAGGCATCCAGCAGGCCGGGAAGCATGTGGCCATATTTGACGCAAGTACATATGCCAGTGGAGTATACATCTACCGGCTTGCGGCGGAGAATTTTTCTGCCAGCAAGAAGCTCGTGCTCGTGAAATGAGTGACGTTTGAACGAAGACCTGTGGCGGGACTGATAAACGAGCCACGTTGTTTTTACCAGTCCCGCCATTTTTATTCGCACAAACGCGGGCGCAAAGCGATCCCGCGACGAAGAGAGAGACAAGTGTATCCAGGAAGACAATTCGGCGTACGAGGCCTGGTCCTTATGTTGCACCTGGCCTTGATCCCGCTCGCGAATCTGGTTGCCGCTGACAGCGAGGCCCGGTCACGCGAGGCGGCACCGGATGTGCGGGTCACCCGGCAGCCCTCTCGTATCAGTTCGGGGAATGCCGAATTTCCGATTCATATCAGCAACAGTGCGGTCGGGATACATATAAATGAAGACGGCGGTTTTCAGGTTTTCAGTTCCATACGCCGCGGCTCCGGAGACGAAGAGCTGGTCTCCGACGCAGGAATCCTCTCCCGTGTGACACTGACGGATCCTGAGAGAGTCCTTGATTTCCACATCGTCCCGAAGTTCCTGAAGAAATCGGTCCGGAACGGCACGTATGGTAGGTGCAATGTCGTTTCCCTCCGGGCACTCTCCCGGGACCCGGCAATTTCCGAAACAATCGAATTCCTCATTCCGGAAACATTCGGCAACGCTATCATCTGCAATGTGACACTGCATAATGAAAGCGAAAAGCCAATCGGTGTGTCATCCTCGAGTCTCCTTTCGACTCATCTGGACGCCAGGAGATCCGGTGCGGACAGTGCATTCAAATTCTGGAGCTTCCAGGGGGGGAGCTATCCGGAAAGGTACGACTGGATATTTCCGCTCATCCCGGCCTTCGCGAGAGCGAACTACCAGGGGATGAACGCGCCTGATTATGGCGGGGGGATGCCGGTCGTTGACCTGTGGACGAAGAGCTCGGGTTTCGCTCTCTCGGTCATGAGCCGAAAGCCGATGTTCATTTCGTTGCCTGTGAGAGTTCTGGATACCGGGACCGTCTCGGTTTCGGTGGAGGATTCGGATCGCGTTGTCATGCCGCCACATGGATCGGCGGAGCTGCCTCCCTGTGCAATCATTGTTCATACAGGCGATTTCTATAACGGGTTGAAAACATATTCAGCGCTCATGCAGGCCGGGGGGTTTTCGTTCCCCCGTGCGCCTTCGGATGCGCACGAACCGGAATGGTGTGCGTGGGGGTACGGGAGGGACTTCACGAAAGCACAAATCCTGAAGACCCTGCCGTTGGTGAAGAAACTCGGATTCGGCTGGGTGACGATCGACGACGGCTGGCAGAATAATCTGGGGGACTGGGACCCCGACCGTGTCAAATTTCCAGGAGGGGAGAGAGACTTCGAAGCGTTTATAGATTCCATTCACTCCTATGGGCTGAAAGTCAGGATCTGGTGGTGCCCGATTGCCGCCCAGGATTCCTCGTATGGCGCCGGGTGTTGTCCGGACCGGATGAAAGAATTCGGGATGGGAATACAGAGCAGGCTCGCCGCCGGACATCCCGACTGGTTTCTCCTCGATACGAGCGGGCGCCGGGTTCAGGTCTCCTGGTGGAATGCCTACACTCTTTGCCCGGCACTGCCACAGGTCAGAGAATACTACCTGGCGTTCGTCCGCAGGGCGATCGTCCAGTGGAAAATCGACGGGTTCAAGATGGACGGCCAAAACCTGAACGAGGTGCCCCGCTGTTACAACAGAAGTCACCATCACGCGAGCCCGATGGAGTCCGCCCGGGGTGTCCCGGAGTTCTTCGCCGATATCTATCGCACGGCAACCCGGCTCAAGCCCTCCTTTTTGGTCCAGATCTGTCCGTGTGGAACCAACTTCTCTTATTATAATCTCCCATACCTGAATCAAACGGTGGCCTCTGATCCCCTGGATTCCTGGCAGGTACGATTGAAGGGGAAAACATTCCGGGCTCTCTACGGCCGGCGCGAGTCGTACAGCGGCGACCACGTGGAGTTGACGAACCGGCCGTGGGATCCCGTGCTCCAGAAATTCATTCCCGGGGGAAGAGAGGATTTTGTTTCGACTCTGGCTGTTGGCGGCGTCCCGGCATCGAAATTCACGCTTCCGGGGATCGAGCAGGCCGATTCGAGCCTCATGCTCGACGGACCAAAGTTTGATTACTATCAGAAGTGGTTGAGAGTCTCTGAAAGCGAGAAGATGAGCGAGGGAGACTACCTGAACCTCTACGACATCGCATATGACCGGCCGGAAACTCACGTCATCCGGAAGGGGCAATCGTATTACTACTCGTTCTTTTCAGCTGAACACTTCCGCGGCACTGTCGAACTGCGGGGACTACCGAAGGGGCGGTACAGGGCTTTGGATCTCCTGACGGGGAACGACGTTTCTCGTGTGCGCTCGGATTCACCCTTTCTGAATCTGGACTTTGATCGGAGTGCAATCATCAAAATCGTGAAGGACAAAGAATGAAACCGGCCGGAAAAGGAATCCTGATATTTCTCCCGATACTCTTAATGAGCTCAATGCTCATTGCCCCGTGTTTTGCCCAGGTTGACGTAAAATACACGCCGTCCGGGACGATGATCCGCAACCCGGAAAGGGGCTTCTATACAGAGCTGACGTCGGAGGCCGAACGGGGTCTGCTCACGCCTCAGGAGCTTGCCATGTGCAAGGCGAAGGGACAAACGCTCATAATGAGGATGTACTACCTGAGCTCGTTCAGGAGCCTGCCGCTGAGCGACGTCGAGTTGAACATTGTAAAGAACGACTTCCAGGTGATCCGGGCCGCAGGGATGAAGTGCATTCCCCGGTTTGCCTACAGTCATAACATCGGTCAGCAGGACGCTCCGCTAAACATCGTCATGGGACACATCGCACAGCTCAAACCGATCATCCGCGCCAATGCAGACGTGATCGCCGCGATGCAGGCGGGATTCATCGGCGCCTGGGGGGAAATGCATTCCTCGACAAACGGTCTGGACTCGGTCACCAACATGCGGAAGATCCTGTTTGAAATCCTGAAAATGCTTCCGCCGGAGAGGATGGTCCAGGTCAGGACCCCCCATTACAAGAGAGAGATTTTCAACCGCCAGGCCCCGATCGCAAAGTCCGAGGCGTTCAACGAGTCCATGTACTCGAGAGTCGGGCATCATAACGATTGCTTCCTTGCAAACTGGGACGACTACGGAACGTATACGGACACGACCGAAGAGACGGCATTTCTCTCGGAGGAGTGCCGCTACGTCCCGATGGGAGGGGAGACCTGCAATCCGAGTTCGTTTGCCGAATGCGCCAATACGATCAAGCAAATGGAAAAACTCCACTGGTCGTTCCTCAACAGCGGTTACCATCCCGGTGTGCTCAAGGGATGGCGCGGGGAAAACTGCTTTGATGTTATTACAAAGAGGCTCGGCTACCGGTTTGAGCTCCTCAGCGGGAGGTTCGATGACGCGCTCCGGCCGGGGAACGGGTTTCACTATGCCATCCGCCTGACGAACACCGGGTTTGCGGCACTGTTCAATCCGCGGGACGTCGAGTTGGTCATCGAACACCGCGCGAGCAAAGCCCGCTGGGCCGTCAAGCTCCCCGATGACCCCCGGTTCTGGGAACCGGGTGATACGCTCAGCCTCGCCGGGGAGGCCGGCCTGCCTGATGATATGCCCGGCGGAGCCTGCAGCGTCTATCTGAATCTTCCCGACCCCGAATCCCGGCTGCATTTCAGGCCGGACTATGCGGTTCAGTTCGCGAACGACAATACCTGGGTACAGGAATCGGGGTACAACGATCTGAAATTCACACTGAACGTCCGTACCGGCTATGCCGGAAAAATGTACACGGGACTCTACTACTTCCAGCCGCTGACGGTTCCTGCGGAAACTGACACGCCCAACAGCGAGGGGAACCAGTAGAGCGCGATGGCCGCCGAAGGGAAGTCACTCGACAGAAACCTGGGCCTGCTGCATGCGACCGCGTCCAATATGGTCGCGATGGTGGGGATCGGTCCGTTCATCACATTTCCCCTGATCATCTCCGCAATGGGGGGGCCGCAGGCGATCCTCGGCTGGATCATCGGCGCGATCATCGCCATTTCCGATGGGCAGGTCTGGGCCGAGTTGAGCACGTCGATCCCGGGGGAAGGCGGGTCCTATGTCTACCTGAGGGAGGCGTACCGGAGATTCTTCGGGAAGTTCATCGCCTTCATGTTCATCTGGTCGTTCCTCCTCAGCGGACCGCTGGAAATTGCCTCCGGGCTTGTGGGAATGATGCAGTATGTGTCTTTCGCGGTCCCCTGGCTTACGGTCACGCACATCCGGGTGCTCGCATTCTGCGCCGGCGTGGTGACGATCGTGCTTCACTACCACAGGATCACGTTCGTGGGCGTGGTGACGATCACTCTCTGGGTGGTCATGCTTGCCACGGTGGCGTTGACGATCGCGGTCGGCTTCACGCATTTCAACGCGGCAAATGCCTTTGACGTGCCGAAGGGGTGGTTCTCATTTTCATGGGGGTTCGTGCTCGGGCTCGGCAGTGCAACACTCATTGCCATGTACGATCTCCTCGGCTATTACAACATTTGCTACGTGGAAGAAGAGGTGAAGGACCCCGCCTATGTATTCCCCAGGGCCATCATGTGGTCGGTCATCGGGGTCGCCATCATGTACGCCGTCATGAACATACTGATTCTCGGCGTCACGCACTGGCGGATCGTCGCGGGATCGACGCATATCGTGTCCGACATATTCGACCAGTATTACGGGCATACGGTCGCCGTGGTGATGACCGTCCTGGTCGCGCTGACCGCGTACGGGTCCGTCTATTCGCTGATGATGAGCTATTCCCGGATCCCCTTTGCCGCGGCGCGCGACGGATTCTTTTTCAGTGCGCTCAAGAAAATCCATCCGACAAAACACGTTCCGCATATGTCCCTGTTGATCGTCGGCTCCATGACGTGTCTTGCAAGCCTTTTCGACCTGGGCTTCATCATCGCGGCGACGCTGTCGAGCAGGATTCTCATCCAGTTTATCGGCCAGATCGTCGGCCTTACCGTTCTCAGAAAGACCCGCCCGGACCTGAAGAGGCCCTTCAAGATGTGGCTTTATCCGCTCCCGTCGATAATCGCGTTTGTCGGCTTCACGTACATATTCATCAGCTCGGGCGTCGAAGCGATCTGCCTGGGGCTCGCATGGCTCGTCGCCGGGACGGTCTTCTTCTCCTTCTGGGCGAAGTCGAACCATGAGTGGCCGTTTGCGGCCGTCACTCCGTCGGAGGCCGCATGAGCGATCCCGCGCTTGAAATACGGGGGTGCACGTCCCGGGAGGAGCTCGAGGAGGTCGTTTCTTTGTGCGATGCGGCGTTTCCCAAAACGTCACGGGAGTATTTTGCGAGACACGTGTTGAAGGACCGCACGCTTGCGCCGGCCGACACGAGAATACTGGTGAAGGACCGGAATATCGTCAGCTCGGTGCAGGTGTTTCCACGTACGATGTACTGCCGGGGAGAGAAAATCGGCTTCGGAGGAATCGGCAACGTCGCGACACTTCCCTCCGAGCGGGAAAAGGGCTATGCGGGGAGTGTACTCCGGGATGCGCTCGAATACATACGGGACAAGAAACTCCCGGTTTCTCTTCTGACGACGACGATCAACCCGTACTACGAGAAGTTCGGCTTCCAGACGATACGCAGGCACGTCGTGCAGACGGAGTTCCCCCGTGCAGGGGAACAACCGGGGGTCCGGACGTTCGACCGCGATCGCGATTTGGACAGAGTGATAAGGCTCTACAACCGATTCAACGTCCAATTTGTCGGGACTCTGGTTCGAGACGTGGAATACTGGGACTCCCAGCTCGAGTTCTGTGACGAAGACAAGAGCTTGTTTTATGTGCATGAGACGGAAGGAGAGTTGCGCGGGTTCATTCGCGCCATTAAGAAACCTGATCACGTCCAGGTATTGGAATACGGATTTGCCGGGAACCAGCAGGGGACACTGCCGGGGCTTTTCGAACATCTTGCCTGGGGTGCGGGAGAGCGCAGACTGAAGATGTTTGCATCCGACACCGAGAGGCCGTATCTCTCTTTCGGGAATGGTGATAGTGTCTCGGCCGACACGGATATGATGGTCAGTATCATCGACCCGGGCTTGAACCCGGAAGTCCGGGATACGCTCAGGCGCGACTACAATCTGACGTTCTGGCTCACTGACTTCTTTTGAATCGAACCACAGAATGCGGAATTACAGAACGCGGAATCACCGAATGCAGAATCATCGTACGTGGAATCACCGGCTGCGGAATTGCCAAATGCGGAGTCATAGGATACGTAAGACACTTGGATAATTACATGCGCAATGGCATCCTCTTCATATTGCTCTTTTTTGCCCCACTTGCCCGGGCGCAGGATCAGGCGTACGTCGGGGAGCACAACGACCGGATCTCCATAGGGAACCGGTACGTCGAACGCGTGATCAGTCTTCCACCGGGGAAGGGCGGGAGCTCGAAAATCGTGAACAAGCTCTCGGGAAAAACGTACATTATACAGGACAACATATTCGAGCTGCAAATGGTCTTTGCAGGTCTCGGACCCGCTCCTGGAAAGGAGCAGAACGGGGAAAACGATGTCGTCCTCTCGGCAAAGGACTTCCGGTTTACCGGGTATGAAGTACGCGATCGTCCCGGCGGGGGGAAGGAACTGACCTTGAAATTCCGCTACGATTGGGGATTGTCAGGATTATTGCTGAAGGCAAACTTCGAGATCGACTCCGCACGATATTCGCTGCGCAAATGGATTGAAGTTTCCGACTCGCTGGACAGTATTCAGTTCGTCGACCGCATGTACGTTGAATCAATGACATTCTCCCATCCCCGTTTCTCCGGCGGAAAATTGGGGCAGCCCCTGTTCAACGATGACATATTCTGGGGAGTAGAATACCCGACGGCGGAAACCGAGATTCACGGCAATGCAGTCAGAATCGGGTACGTGTGCGGCTGTGAGATCGGGAGCGAACCATACAGGAGTCATTCGAGCATTCTCGGGTGCGCGCGTTCGTCGTCGAACCGCGTCGACGCGTTCATGGATTATGTCGACGGCATCAAAGTGAGCGGTACGCGTCCGTACCTCCTGTATAACTCCTGGTACGATCTCAGGAACCCGGCGATCGCGGAAGATTCACTCGGCATAATGAACGAAAAGACAGTGCTAAGCACTATCGACGCGTTCAAAACGAACCTGTACGACAGGCATGGAATCCGGCTTGATGCATTTGTGCTTGACGACGGTTGGGACAGTTACGACCAGGTCTGGGGAATCGACTCACTGAGATTTCCGAAGGGATTCTCAGCCGTCGCGAACGCCCTCAAGAGCACGAATAGCCCGCTCGGCCTCTGGGCTTCCCCCTTTGGAGGGTATTCAAACCGCGATCTCCGCGTAAGGTGGGCCAACAAGAATGGCTACGAGACGACAGGGAATTTCCTCTGTCTTGCCGGGACCAAATATAGGGCCTTCTACAAGAACGCGATGGAGGGCTACGAGAGGAATTTCGGGGTGGGATACTTCAAATGGGACGGCATGCTCCTCTCGTGCAGCGAACCGAATCACGGTCACCCGCAGGGTACATATTCCCGTGGGGCCCAGGTCGACGCATACATCGACGTCATGAATTCCGTCCGGAAGCAGGACCCGCAAGTCTTCCTCAATATTACGACCGGGGCGTGGCTCTCCCCGTGGTGGCTCAGGTACGCCGATTGCATGTGGATGCAGGGGGAGGACTATGCCTACCAGGAAAACGCCCCGTCGCTTAATGACAGGCAGAAGTCCATAACATACAAGGATGTCGTCCTGTTTGATGACCTCCGGAAGATGGGCCTTCTTTTCCCGATGTCGAGCATGATGACGCACGGGATCATCAAAGGGAGATACAATCTCCTGGGGGGTGCGAACGAATCCCTCGGCTCGTTCTGCGATGAAGCCATGATGTACTTCGGGCGCGGTGTGATGATGTGGGAACTCTATATTTCACCCGACGTGCTCTCTGCGGGTGAATGGAATGCCATTGCCTCGTCGGTAAAATGGGCGAAGTCGAACCGGGGCGTCCTGAAGAAGACCCGGATGGTGCTGGGCGATCCCCGTAAAGGGGAAGCGTATGGCTATCTGCACATGACGAGGGAGAAAGGGATTCTGCTTGTCAGAAATCCCGGCCCGGCGGAGCGGACGGTCCGCGTGAATCTGACGCCGGATCTCGGCGATTTCGACGCGTCGACAGACTACTATGTGAAGGTAATTTATCCTTACAATCGAATACTGTCGGATCCCGTCCGCTTGGCCGGCGTCCTGTCGCTCGGTCTCGGTGGCTACGAGGTTCTGACGGCTGAACTGGTCCCCGCGGACAATATTGACAGGAGCCTTCCGATCGGTCAAAGATATTCAATCGAAAACGGCGATCTTCTCGTGTGGGGAACTCGCGGAGAGAGGAGTGCCATTCGCTCACTTGACGACAATCGGCTAGGTGACGTGCGCTTTGGTGAACCGGTCACAAATGACAGCAACCGGTTGGATGAAGTGCGCTTTGGTAAACTGGCCACAAAGGTCCGCTTCAGCGCGAACTCGCATACCAGCGGTGACGGGACTGAGTCCTCAACCCGTCTGGATGTGAGCGTTCCGGAAGACTTCGCCAAAGCGGAAATCGCCGTCTTGCTTGAACTGAGCCAGGGGTCACAGCACAAGAAAGCCCCGGTGTTTAAAATGGTCGTCAATGGCGTCTCCAGGGATGCCGCCATCGAAGGGGGGGACAGCACCTGGTTCTGGGTCACGTCCGGACTGGACAGGGGACGAAACGGGATCGAGTGCTCTATCCGCTTTGCGGAGAAGGAGAAAGGAAAGGTCAGCTTCTGGTTGATGGGAGACAGACAGTTGTCCGGTCAGAAGATCCGTATAGGTGCCGTGAGTGAGGAGCCCCTTTTGCCCGCAAAGCCCTACCCGGCATCGATCGAGAAGGTATTCATGCCTCTTTCGCACGCTGAAATACATACGAATTGAAATCGGGGAATATCATGAGAACGGACCCAGGTGAACTGAAAGTGAGCACACCGGGAAGAATTTGCCTTTTCGGAGAGCACCAGGACTACCTGAACCTCCCGGTTATCGCTTCCGCCATTTCCTTGCGGATCTCGATCGAGGGTCAAAAGCGCGATGACGCTCAGGTGGTCGTCCATTTGCCCGACATCGGCAAAGTGGAGTCGTTCTCCCTGGCCGAGCCGATCGTGTACGACAGGGAGAGAGATTATCTCAAGAGTGTTGTCAACGTCCTGCGGCGTCACGGGCTTCAATTCTCACGCGGGGTCGAATGCACCGTCCACGGTGAAATCCCCATCAACGCCGGGACATCCAGTTCATCCGCGCTGATCGTCGCCTGGGTGAATTTCATGGCGAGGATGAGTGAACCGAAAGGAGTCCGCCTTTCCGCCGAACGGATCGCGCAGTACGCGCACGAAGCGGAAGTGCTCGAATTCTCCGAACCGGGCGGGATGATGGACCACTACTCCACTGCAGTCGGCGGTACGATCTTCCTTGAGTCGTATCCGAAGATCCAGGTAAAGAAGCTGGATGCGAAGCTCGGTGCACTGGTGCTGGGGAATTCCAACGAACCGAAGGACACCAGGTTCATACTGGCAAGGGTGAAGAACCAGATCCTGGAGGTCGTTCGCCGCCTGGAACAGTCGCATCCCGGCTTTTCACTCCGAACGATACAGGAGTCCGGCATAGACGACCTTTCCGGGGAATTGACGGGAGAACAGGCCGAGCTCCTGCATGGGACCATCCGCAACAGGGACATCACCACGCGCGCGGTGAAGGTGCTGCGGGAGAAGAACCTCAATCACAGGCTCATCGGCACGCTGCTGAATGATCACCAGAAAGTGCTTCGCGATGTCCTGAAGATCTCGACGCCGAAGATCGATCGTATGATCGGGGCCGCGCTGGAGGCGGGGGCGCTCGGAGCTAAAATCAACGGGTCGGGAGGGGGCGGGTGCATGTTCGCGTATGCCCCGAAAAACGCCAGGGAGGTGAAGGAGGCGATAGAGAGAGAAGATGCGGAGGTGTACATCCTGAAAGTGGACGAAGG
>PMJQ01000197.1 GCA_003157485.1 Ignavibacteriota bacterium | reverse complement strand
ACCCGGCGCGACTGCTGTTTCGTTGCTCATTTGATACCCCTGCGGTCCAGCGCGAGTATCTCCGCCCCGGCCAGAAGCACCGCGCCGGGGATTCCTCTCAGCGTCAGGCAAGATGTATTAGTGTGGTAGCCATTCATTCGTGTGCCGGTATCCTGTGATAACTTTCCGGGGGCCCCATGTAACTCGGTCTCAGCGCGCCGCAATCCACGACGATCTTTTCAACGACGACGCCCGGGTCCACCATCCAGATCCTGAGCGTGTGATATCCGGCGTGAGCGATGACGTGCGTCGAGTGACTGTGCCGGGCATTGTCTTCGACTGTGCGCGCCCAGTCTCCGTTGCGGTCCCCCGCAGAATAGGATTCAGGAACGAGCGTGACAGGAGAGGGGGGCGCATCGTCGAACGAGACTGCGTACCGGAGCCCCCTGCCGGGGACGAAATTCAGCGTCGGGCCGCATATCGCATCGACGTCGACATTCCCGGAGTCACGAATGTACATGCGGTATTCCAGGCATGGGGAATTGCTCCCGGGGACTGCCGGCGGCGCGTCAGGGGGGGCGGCCCCTCTCATGCCGGAGAGCGTGTGTCCGTACCCTTCGATTCTGATCCAGCGCGAGGATCCGACCGCCGCGTTCGCCGTACAGTGTTCCGGCTCTATCGACACGACGCCGTCGCTCTCCATGAACCCGCGGAGCAGAGGCCTGTCCATTCCACGGGGATTCGGGACGTTCACGCGGACATTTACAGTCTTCCCGGCTCCCCGGATATTCACGGTGCCGGAGGCGACTCCACGCGGCTTCCGTTTCCAATCGATTGCGACACCTATGCTCGTCTGCGTACGGACTTCCCCACTCCGTCTGGAAACGATAATCCACGGCCGGTCAGCGTGCGCTTCGAATCTGAACGGGGTCTTCCCCCTATTGAACACCTCGATCGTCCGGCGCTGCATGCTGAACCCGTCAAACGGAGGGAGAACCGGGCCCGCCCCCGCCCGGGGCCAGGAAGAGTCCGAACCTTCGACGGCGACACCCATAGACGCCGGGACGGGGACTTCGATCTCCACAAGAGGGATCGCGCCGAGGCTGTTTTCCGGCGGGTCCTGCCAGCCCGTATATCCCAGATGCGGCTGGTCCATGAAGTGGTCCCACTTTCCACCGGCGAGCGACCGGTTGAACTCCCCCATGAGAGCCGTGTCCGCGGTGAACAGGCGCCTCGTTTCTGAAGCCAACTCGTTCGTGGAGGAACGCCCCTGACGCGCATACAACGCATTTTTGGCGGCGTCATTATAGAGCTCGTTCACGATCGCTCCCGCTTTCGCCGGGAAAAGCACAAGCTCGTAAAAAGCGTCCCTCTCGCCCGAGGGAAGTGTCGAGTAAAGAGAATCGGCCACGGCAGTTAGGGCTCTGTAGTCTGCAACGACGGACGCGGCTTCATTGTAGTTCGTGAGGCTGTACGTCTCCGGGCTGAGGAGTTCAGGTTTTCGGCGGCCGTTATATCGTGAATACCGGGCAATGATATCGGCAATGAGGGGGGCCCGTTCCGGACCGAACTGGCGTTCCGCCCAGAGCCGCGTGAACTCCCCCGTGTTGTCGTTAGTCCACCTCTCCGCGTTCCAGGCAAGCGCCATGAAGTATTCAAGGGGAAACTCGTACCCTTTCAGGTGGCCCACGTTGACGATCCAGATACGGTCCGCGCCGAACTCCTTCGCAAGGGACATTTGGTCCCAGATCTTCGCAATAGGATTCGCATTGATCCACTGGTAGCTCCGGGGACTTCCGTGATAATCAAAATGATAGTAGATCCCCGCTCCCCCGCTGCGAGCGCGTTCTTCCGGAGCCGGCAATCTGCGCACATTCCCCCAGTTGTCGTCAGGCCAGAGAAGCGTCACGTCGTCCGGAACGCGCATCCCGGCATTGTAGAAATCGAGAACCTCTTTATAGAGGCACCAGGCCTGTGGTACGCGCGTGACGTCCGGATTCACCTCCTCAGACAGTATTTTCCGCTCCACGCCGACAATCTCCTCGAGAAGCGCCCTGTTCGCATCGGGCCCGCCGGGAGCCATAGGCGTGTCGTCCGCGCCGCGAAGACCGATCGTAACGATATTCTCCATCGTCCTGTTACGCCGGATTCCTTCGCGCCAGAAAGACTGAAGGACGTCCGGCGTTTTTGCGTAATTCCACGAGCCGAGAGTCCCCTTGTAGCGCCTGTCCCATTCCTTCTGCGCCCTCATCATCGGTTCCTGATGGGAAGTTCCCATGACGATCCCCATTTCGTCCGCAAGGCGCGCGTTCTCAGGATCGTCCTCGTTAAACGCGTTATTCCACATCGCGGGCCAGAGATAGTTCGCCTTCAGCCGGAGAAGAAGTTCGAACACACGCCCGTAAAACTCATGGCCGTACATCGCAATCCCGGGGGGGACGGGGGGATTGCTTGAGACGGGCGCGGTGCCGTATTTCGCCGTCACCCACCGGGTCAGATCGGGATACTCGTCGTTCAGGAATATGCCGCGGTACTTCACGGAGGGGGGACCGTCGGCATGCGGTCCCGGAAGAATGATGAGATCCGGGTGACGCCTGGCGGGGACATCCGCCCACCAGTGCCACGGCGAAACGCCGATTTGACCGGATATGCCGAACATCCCGTATATCGTCCCCCGCCTGTCGCTCCCCGCAATCACCAGGGCACGCTCCACCCCGGGAAACGGGCGTTTGACGATCTGCACGAGTGACGCCTCCCATTTCCCCGCGATCGCGCTCACGTCGAGTCTCCGCTCCCTCACCAATGTGTCGATGAGCGGGCTCTTCCCCAGCGTTCCGACAACGACGATCTCGCCCGGGGCGGGGATACTGTCCATGACGATTTCAGGCCGGGCGCCGGAGACAGCCGCTATGTCGTCCCGAAACATACCGAGAATCCGGAGGACGCCGGGGAATTCGCCCGCCGAGGCGCAGAGCGGAGCGGCGACGCCGGACGATGAAAGGGGAAATCCCCCCTCCGTCCCTTCAAACCGAACCCATCCTTCCTGTCCGGCCGGAGGTGCGGACGTCGAGACCCCTGAATGATCCCCGGGACGCGTCGGATCGTATATCCTGAATTTGCCGCTCACCTGGAGTATTGCGAGCATATAGAGCATTCCGTCGTAATACCGGTAATGGCCGGAGGGGACGGGGGTGTTCCAGAATTCCTGAACGAATTCACTCCTGTCTCCTCGCGTGGATGACAGTGCGGCGACCGCATTCATCGACACGAGGCCCGGACTGTGATCCGTCCCGAGCTGAGTACCGTCGAGCGAGTACTGGTTGCCGTACGAGCCGATGCCGCGCGATTTGAAGAAGCTGAGAAGCCGGTCAGACTGCGCGGGTTCCCATTTTTCTCCCCTGAACCAGATCCAATCGAGTGCGACATTCATCGCCACCCTCCAGGCATCGAACCGGAAATCACGATGATTCCCCCACGCGAGGGGGATGGTTCCCCCGTCGAACCGCGCGTAGTCCGGCGAGAGCCCGGTCGAGGAGTCCGCCGACGCGTACAGGAGCCTCCTGCCGGCAGAGGCCGCGTTGCGCCAGAACACGTTGTCATTCCGTGCCCAGCGCGACCAGAGCTCGTAGTAATGAGGAAGCTGGTATGAGGGGTCCGTGAACTGATTTCCCCGGACGGAGGGGACGAAAACGACGAGGTGCGTCTTTCCGTCGAACATGTTTGTGACGCTCCCGTGTCCGGGCTCGGATTCCTTGTGCAGCATCGTCCCGAGTATTGACTCCGCCTCGCCCCTGTAATTCTGGATCCCGCTGCCGTCCCCCCACCTCCCCGACGCAAAATAGAGGGCCGTGACAAACCACTCTTCTCCGTCCGATGCCGCCGTGGAATCGAGAACCGTGCCGTCCGTCCTGC
>PMJQ01000053.1:45097-45369 GCA_003157485.1 Ignavibacteriota bacterium | reverse complement strand
TATACGCTTCCACAAACAACGGGGCAAACTGGTCTGCCGCAAATACGAATTTGACGAATCAAACCATCCGGACGTTCGTCATGATTGGCTCAAATCTCTACACTGGAACCCTTGGCGGCGGCGTATTCGTCACGAACAACAATGGCGCGAGTTGGAGCCCCTCGAGCACTGGCCTCTCCAGCACTAACGTCTTCGCCCTTGCTGCGACCGGTTCAAATATCTTCTGCGGCACTCATGGCGCAGGGCTGTTTCTCTCAACGAACAACGGCGCA
>PMJQ01000053.1:2962-44964 GCA_003157485.1 Ignavibacteriota bacterium | reverse complement strand
TGGACTCTGGGCACTGGGGAGCCACTTTCAGGTATTTACGTGTCACTCGCAGGCCTGGGAACAAGTGTCTTCGCGGCGGATAGGTACAACAACGACGTCTACAAGTCAACCGACAACGGTATAACCTGGTCGGCACTCCACTCCAGCATTAGCAGCCCTTACGCCCTAACCGCAACGGCGACGAATGTCTATGCCGGTTGCTACGGCTACGGAGTTTATGTTTCCACAAACGGCGGCACAACGTGGGGAACCGCCGCAGGTGGCCCACTCGATGGCTACGTCAATGCGCTTGCCACAGACGGCACGGCGATCTACGCTGGAACGGATTTCGGCGTCTATTGCCTTCCCAGCAGCACCGGGAGCTGGGGGCCGGTGAACACAGGCCTAACTCTCAAAGTCACTTCCTGTCTGGTAACCGGCGGAAGCCTTTTTGTCGGCACCAAAGGCGGTAGCGCTTGGAAACGAGCACTCACTGAGCTGTCGGTTGGGCCTTCATCCAATGAAGTGCCAGCGCAATTCAGCTTGTCCCAGAACTACCCCAACCCGTTCAACCCGAGCACGACCATTAAGTACGAATTGCCGGGAGCGTCGCAGGTGAACCTGACCGTGTTCGACCTCCTGGGACGCCAAGTGTCCGTGCTGGTGAATGAGAGGAGGGATGCTGGGTCATACAACGTGAAATTCGATGGCTCGAATCTTGCGAGCGGGATGTACTTTTACAGATTACAGGCGGGAAGCTTTGTGCAGACCCGCAAGCTTTTGCTGTTGAGATAAGGCCTGCGCAGCTGAGTCACGTGAGAGAGAGCCCCGGCATCACCTGTCGGGGTTTTCTTTTCGTCCAGCATTGGATTGCAGATCCTGCATCTCGTTGAGTTCGCTCAGGAATTTCTCTCCTTTGTCCCCCGCAAATGGCGACACATCATCGAGCGTACTCTTGTTGAAAAAATCCAGAACTCTGGTTCGGTGTCTGGGATCATCAAGTAATGCCAGTATTCTCTTTGCCTTCGCACTCATAATCTCACCTCCATTTCTATAGCTATTCCAGTCATCTTCTTCAATGAAATCAATGTGTTCGTCCCACCTTCCAGCGTCCTTTTGAGGTACAAAAGGGTGAATTCTTGCCCTTCGAAAGGAAAAGGAGGAAGGGGTGCGAACCAAAAAAAAGCAGTCCCGCTTCGCGGAAGAGCCTCCGTACCCCCCGTGTACCCTTCGAGCGGAAGGGCTTTTAGGCCTTTATTTTTCTCTCGGTCACTCCACCTCCGACCACACCCTTGACTCCACCTAAGGTGGTGTGAGCCAGCCTGCTGCTGACGGCGGATTGCGTTTCACCCCTTACCGCGGTATTATGGTGAAACGCCGCACCCAACGAAAGGTCCGAACCGGAGATGAGACTCCCGAGAAGGCTGGCTCTGCCACTGATGTCATCGGTTTTCGCACTCGTGAGCTACGGGCAGAGTCCGGCCCTCCCTTTTTCCTTCAGGGTCACAGAGCGGAGAGATCACCTGCCGGAATACGTGTCTCCGCCGGGCCCGAATCTGTACAACAATTCTCCGGCGTTGAAAGTCGGATGGGGCATCGACTCGCCGACCGGCTTCGTCGTGATGGACGGCGAGATCTGGGTGATTTTCAACAGCGGCAACCAGTACGGAACCACGGTGAAGGTTGCCCGCTACAGGGGGCCTGATTTTGAACACACGGAGCGCCAGCCTGACGGAGTGATTCTGGTTGAAGGGGGGGTCTCGACTCACTTCTGCGGCGGGCTGTGGTACGACGCACGCGCGGGGAAGCTATACGCCCCCATCCACTGCGAATATGAACGCGGAATCTCTCCCCCGGCGGGATGGACAAGGAAGAAGACCCGTCTGGCCACGAGCACGGATAAAGGACTGACCTGGCATCTCGAAGGAGACATACTGACGGATTGTCTGCCCGGGACGGGGGACTGGCTGAGGTTCTCGGGTTCGTATTTTGAGGCAGGTCCCGCCGATTTTGACTTCTACGCCGACAACCGGGGAGGGTACTTTTACATTTACTCATGCAATGCGTACGCGCCCAAGAACGGCACGATGAACAATTTCCTCTGGTTCAATGAAGTCGCGCGCTGCGCCATTTCCGACAGGATGGCGCCAGGAAAATGGCACAAATTCTGCCGCGGCACATGGACCGAGCCGGGACTCGGGGGAAAATCGTCGAAAGTCTCCATGGGCTCGTACGGGATCTACGGCAGGGTGATATACAGCAGGTATCTCAGGAAGTACCTGCGCATTGGGGTGAGCCTCGGCGTCATCGACAGACGCTTTACAAACCTGGGGCTGACCGACGGGTCAATCTACGTGTCCACCTGCGATGATCTTTCCAGTCAGCAATGGAGCTCCGCGGCGAAGATCCTCGACAGGCCGGACAATGACAAATTCGGGATTACACTGACAGACGGGGCATTTCAGGACCCTTTCGCGTGCGGCCGTTCGCTCCACATCTTCAATTACTGGCTTTACAATATTCCCTCCCGGGCGCTCGACGTCACGTTCGGACCCGGGACGACTCCTTCCGCAGGATTTCCCCGGTACGGATCATACGCATACGAACCGCTTCCGGAATCAGGTGACTCACTCGTGAGCCGGCAGACGAGAATTGTCGGATGCAGGAGTCCGGAGACCTTTTTCGGCGGTGCCGAATGGACGGTGAAGAAGGATCCTCAGTATTTCCAGGGGGAGTCCATGGAGTGCCGCCGGCCCGGGGGGTACGTGCAGTCTTCCTTCTCCGGGTCCGGCATGTACTGGAGGGCGATCGCCGATACGGACGGCGGCAAAGCGGACATTTACATCGACGGCAAACTCGTTGACAGCGTGGATTGCTACTACAGGCAGGCGCTCCCCTTTCAATACGCATTTATCAAAACCGGGCTCAACCCCGGGACCGGTCATTTTTTCAGAGCCGTGGTCCGGCCCGACAGGAACCCATCTTCAGCCGGGACCGTCATCCGGCACATGGCATTTGAATACACGGCGGAGAGCTATCGGGCCTCGGCCGGCTTCTCCGGCGTGGCGGGAAGGAACCAATGGCATTACAGGAGATGGGACGGGAATGACTACGGTGATTTACAGTTCGTCGATTTCGTCAGGGGGGTCGTTCACGACGCGATAGCCGGCCGGCCCGGCGAGCACCGGTCGTTCGCCAACGAGTGGGGGGATGAGGATAGCTGCAGGGTAGGCGATAACTATCAGATCCCGGGCGACCATCCGGCCGTTCGGACTTGGATCTCGCCTCACAAGGGAAGGATCCGCGTCGAATGGACCGTGAGTTTCGAGACTGGCGGGGGGGACGAAGTGAAGACGTCGATCCTGCACAACAATCGCGTGGTCTGGTCATATCCGCCGGCCGGGGCGGATTCTACAAGCGCGTTCGAATTCTCGATCGACGTCGACAGAGGGGACGCAATCGATTTCATTGCAGAACGAACAAAGGGAAAGAACCGCCAGAAAGTGGTGTGGGATCCGGTAATCACCTACGACGACAGGTAGCATCCTTTGACTTCCGCGGGCGCCGCGAATGGGCGGGTCCGTCTCCGGTCAGGATGTTCGCACCACTGAAATGGCAAACCCCTGATGGCAACGCCGGCAGAGGTTTGCGCGGATTCATTCTTTCCCGCTCACCCGCGTCCGTTGTCCCAGGAGGGGCTGGGAGGCTTTGAGCACACTCGCCCTCTTCTCTGCTTAACGACATCAAGCTTATTTCTCTGTCTCTTATCTCAATTTCCTGCGATGGACAACATATTTCTTATCTCGGGAATTAGCTACTTTTTCATCCTTTCAGAGGATTCATTCTGAAGTTTTATGAGATAGACTTCTTTAGGTGCAATACTACAATTGAGGTTAAACGCGCCCGCGCGCGCTATGTTCAAGTGACTTCGTCGAATACTTGAAGTTACTGTAAGAAAAAAACCTTCTGCTAGCGACGTGATAGGCCGAAAGTAGCTGCACATTTGACAAGAAGGAAATATTATGTCATACGGACTCTATATTGTCGGGTTTGTGATCATAATCGGTGGACTGATATACGGTGCCGTCTTGTTGCAGGTACCCACGCACTGGATTGTAGTGGGTTCAGTCGTGCTACTGGGCATTGCGATTGTGAAGGGTGTCAAGGCGACACGCCAAAAGGATGCGAGCAAGTAATCCCTGGACGTTTCATGCTATCGCGCTTCGCCGGTACTGGACGGGACGTCTCGCTGCAGCACGCAACACCGCATACTGCGCGGTTCATTCGATGGTGTGTCCGTGGTACGGAATCAGACCGAACGCATACAGTGCCCAGAGGATGATCGCCACGATGATCAGGGCCGCGATCAGCTTGCGGCCGGAGTCGGAGATCGCGACAAACGCACCCAACTTGTCGCACAGGAGATTGAACAGGAGAATGACTATGCCCCAGAATACCATGATAGCCTCCTACAGTGGAGTGGATGTGATGCGATTGCCCGGAGAACTCCCCGGGGGTGGATGACAACGTACACTTTTGATTGGAGGATCACCACTCGGCTTGATCCTTCCCTGCTATTCAACCTCAGGATCAAAATTTTCAATCAACCACGCATCGGACTGAGACTCAACAACTGTCCACACAATTTTGTGGGAGGTCGCGTTCATGTCGACAACGCATGCATTCTTGCCGGGCACTGATAGAAATCTTCCGAACTTTCGATCAGCAATCGAGATCGTTTCAATGAGATTGGGTTCGTAGGAGTCACGAACATATAGCGTTTCACCATCTGCAGACCAGAAAAGGGGATCCTGAAGACCGTCATGTATGCATTTTTGACTCCCGTCTCGCGTAGAAATGGTCCAGACTCCGGTCTCGCCTTTGCGAATCCAATTTACCGCAATAGTTGTCCCGTCGGGCGAATAACATGCCGAGGTTATCCACCCGAGGCTGTCGTTAGTGACAAGCCGAGATTCACTTCCATTTTGTGGATCCAGCAAACACCAATTCTGATTTCCCGAAAGAGCATAGAGAATCCGGCTCCCGGGAGCCCATATGACTCCTGCTTCTGAAGTCAACGGGCCACGTCCCATGATCCTGGAAGGGCCCCCCTCTGCGCTTATCACACGCACTGTATGAACGCCGGATTGAGCCGATATATATGCAATCTCTTTTCCATCGGGAGACCACGCAATTCCTCCCTCCGAAACGTTTTCCCCGAATGAGATCTGAACCGGCCGCCCGCCGACAAACGGTGCGACAACCAGGTCTCTCCCGGATTGCCCGCCTCGCGCATAGGCAATGCGATTTCCATCGGGAGAAATGGCCATATTCTCAATATCAGATGTCCCTTCGGTTATCTGTTCTCCCGTGATGTTTCGATGTGCATCGTTCGGGTTCCAAGCAGCAGACCAGAGATTCGCTTGCTTGTGGCCCCAGGTACCCACCATTCGCCTGTTGTCGCGCGAAATGGAAAAGTCTCTGATTGCCAGACCCGCTTCAATCTCTCGGGGAGATCCTCGATGGACTCCATCCCGAAGGTCAACCAACACTTTCATCAGGCTTTGGTTTGCCAATTCTCCACGCACAAAATAGATAGCATCTCCAGAGGGGCTCCAACGTGGAGGTGGCAGGTCGTTTCTGGAGGAGCTGTCTTCGAATGCAATGTCTTGTTGGTGGCCGTCTGGTGAAGATATCAGAATCCTTCGTTGGGTTCTGAGACTATCAAAGGTTTGAATTGTGAGGAGGTTTCCGCTTTGCGACCAGTCAATACCATTATTCCAATAGAGGCGGTCATTGAGGGCGACTTTTGAGACGATTTCGCCCGAGAGAATATTGACGAACAAGATACGATTCCAGGTCCTCCATGTTTGGCGAATTGCAGCAATCGAAGAGCAGTCCGGCGACCAGGCTATTTCAAAAGGCGCCAGGTTTACCCTTCTCACAGCACCGCCAAAGCGTGGAATGATGACGACCCCGGATGATGTGTCAATTCTTCTTATGGCAAGCTCCGTACCGTTAGGTGCCCATCGAATGTCGGCGAATTGACTGCCCTTTAATAGTTCGAGCGGTTTTCCGCCCCCAATGTCCTGTACAAATGCACTTCCAGCCTCGTCGGTGTAAGCAAATGATTTGCCATCTGGCGAAATCTCAGCGAATCTCAGGTTGCCAGAAAATGTTAGTTGCGTTCGAGTAAATGGAAGTGCCTTATGGGACTTCTTAGAGAACACCTGAAAAAGGATGATCGAGACGACAGCAAACAGGACAACGCAATAAACGACTGCGGCACCCTTCGATCTCCAGATTTGATTCATA
Organism: Ignavibacteriota bacterium; assembly: GCA_003157485.1. Lineage (GTDB taxonomy): Bacteria > Bacteroidota > Ignavibacteria > UBA10030 > UBA6906 > Fen-1273. The sequence goes on along the minus strand of PMJQ01000053.1, from coordinate 38,670 downwards.
GTGCCATCTCGAGCGTTCTTGCCTATTCCAGAATCCGCGGGAACTTCAGGAGTATTCAGGAACGGTGATGGATTGCGCACGACCTTGCTTGTCTCCTTCTTCAGCCTTCTGAGATCTATCAACATGTCGTTGACGGTCTGGTACCTTTCTTCGGGGTCCTTCTCCAGCGCCCGGTCAAGTATGTGCATGAGCTCCGACGGTGAGTCGGGAATGTAGTGCTGCAGAGGTGCCGGTTCGTCGTTGACGATTGAGTACATTATTGCCGCGTCATGCTCCCCGCAAAATGGGAGATAGCCCGTCAGCATTTCGTAAAGCACAATCCCGAACGAGAAGATATCCGACCGTGCGTCAACCTCTCCCCCCTGGATCTGTTCGGGGGCCATGTAGGCCAGTGTGCCCACCGTGCTTGAGGTCTTCGTCAGCTTCAACGACCCCTTCAACTTGGCCAGCCCGAAGTCCATTACTTTAATCTGGTTCTTCGAGTTCACCATGATGTTTTCAGCTTTGATGTCCCGATGAACTATCCCGTGTGTATGAGCCTCGTGCAGAGCCTCAGCGATCTGGATGGCGAATGCGATCGCCTCCTGCATTTTCCTCACAGGAACGATTTCGCGAAGCGTCTTCCCTTCAATGTATTCCATCACAATGAACTGTTGTTCTCCCTCGAATCCGATGTCGTAGACGATGCAAACGTTGTGATGATTTAGAGCGGAAATGGCCTGGGCTTCCTGGAGAAATCGGGCCCGCTCCGGCTCGTGGGATTCCAGTCCCTGCGGGAGAAATTTCAGCGCGACGGTGCGGTGAAGCCGGATGTCTTCAGCCTTGTAGACGACACCCATGCCGCCTTCACCGATCTTGTCGAGGATTTTGTAATGCGAGAGGGTTTTGCCGACCATCGGGAGACCTCCGGGACGAGGGAAGAGGTACAGTCAGCCGGAATACAAAAAGACCTCTGCTGCAATTTCTCCGCTGAGGAGTGCGACAGAGGTGAGATATTCAAAGAGCTATCCCCTTGGAATGGTAACAGGTTCCGAGATAAATAACAATTCAGAAAAGACGCCGCAGAATTAACTTTTATCGGATTATGAGGATCGAGCTTTCGCAAATACTGCGAATCATGGTGAAATTGCGTCGACAGAACATACTTGCTTACCGAGCAGATGGTCTGTTGGGAATTTGATTGAATTTGGTGGTATTCGGCAAATTGCAGAGGGAATTGCCAGTAGAATCTACATTTATAGGATGGCAACTAAGAGACATGCTGGATATCTTTGCAAAAGAACAACGCAAAGTACAGGGAGCGCTAAGGACAATTGATTTTGTCATGTTACGAGTGGGGGTGAATCGCAGTCTTAGAGGACCCTTATGGTATCGATAACGAATAGGAAATTTGTTTCATGCGCATTGCTCAGTTTAGCGATCACCGCTCAAACCAGCCTGACAGCGAGTTCTTCCTATTCCATTCAAGTAGCCGCCCTTTACTGCGACCACGCCGTCAATCCCCCCGCCGTCGATAATCGCAAGCCGACGCTGAGCTGGATCCTGAGTTCAGCGCGACGCGGCAGCCGCCAAAGCGCCTATCACGTTCTGGTCGGCCGGAATCCGATTTCGCTCCGACGCGGCATCGGCGATTTGTGGGACAGCGGCAAAGTGGAATCTGACAATTCCACTGATGTGGTGTACGGCGGTGCAGCGCCGGCGTCCGGCGAGCAGTGCTATTGGCAGGTTCGCGTGTGGGATGAATTTGACCGGGCATCGCCATGGAGTGAGCCGGGACACTGGCAGATCGGTTTGTTGGAAGCATCGGACTGGCACGCCCGATGGATTTCGGCAGCACCGAACGAGAAGGCGGCCGCGCCGCTGTTCCGGCGCGACTTTTCACTGTCAGGAAGAATCAAGCGCGCCACGGCCTATATATACGGTCTCGGATGGTATGAATTGTATCTGAACGGGACCAAAGTCGGCGATCAGGTACTGGCCCCCCCCAACTCCCACTATGATCGTGCAGATCTCTACGATACTTTTGATGTGACCACACTGCTGCGGCGCAATGGGAATGCGGTGGGCGTTATGCTCGGCGGCGGGTACGATTCCACCTATTCCCGGTGGGGCTGGAGATGGGAAAAGTCCAAACGATTCATTTTGCAGATACGAATTGACCTGGCGGATGGTTCACACCAGGAGATTGTCTCAGATCAACATTGGCGTTCTCATGAGGGTCCGATCACGGCCTGCGGCATTTATAGCGGTGAAAGATATGATGCCCGCAAAGAGCGGGGCGGCTGGAGTACTTTCGGCTTTGGCGACAAGGACTGGCCGGCGGTAATTGAAACCGACTCGCCGGGGGGCCGGCTGGTTGCCAACACCATGCCGCTGCTTCGAGTAACTCAGACGATTTCACCGGTCAACATGACCGAACCCAGACCGGGCGTTTTCGTTGTCGATCTGGGGCAGAATTGCGCCGGCTGGGCGCGCATCCGCATGCAGGGCCAGCGGGGCGACAGCGTTACACTGCACTACAGCGAACTGATCGATTCCACCGGCATGATCGATCCTTGGACCAATCGCAAGGCCCAGTCCACGGATGTCTATATTTTCAAAGGGAACGGAATCGAGAGCTATGAACCACGATTCACCTACCACGGCTTCCGCTATGTGGAAATAACCGGCCCTCGGAAAAAGCCGACAACTGAAATGGTCGAGGGCCGCGTCGTGCATGCGGATTTCGCAAACGAGGGTTCGTTTGCGTGCTCCAACGCGACGCTCAACCGGGTGGCGCAGAACTTTCGCTGGGGCATGACGAGTAATTTTATGTCCATCCCGACCGATTGTCCCATGCGGGACGAGCGGACGCCGTGTTCCATGGATTCGCGCGTGTATGAAGAAGGTGCGATGTTCCTTTTTCCCATGTACCGTTATTACCGCAAGTGGTTACGGGACAGCCGCGGCGGCACCGGCAATCCGGACTGGGATGGCGATCAGGTGCTGTTGCCATGGCGGTTGTATTGCTGCTATGGTGACACAGCCATTTTGCGCGAAAACTATGATGCAATGACAAGATACGTAGATTCAGTTGCCAGCCGGACTCCCGGTCTCATTTATCGTGACGGTTACGGCGATTGGTGTGCGCCCAACCAGGGAACATGGGAATCCTATTTCAGCAACGTGGCAGCGGTGAACACCGCCTTGTTTTTCCAGTGCGTGGAAACCGCGGCTAACTCAGCAGCGGTTCTGAACGACGAACCGGCCGTGAGAAAATATCGTGCACTAGCCGATTCGATCACCCTCGCTTACAACGCAGCCTTTCTTCATCCCGAGCAGAATACATACGGCAACGGCTCTCAGACCGAGGACATACTCCCTCTGGCGTTGAATATGGCGTCGATCGATCGAAAAGAAAAGGTGGCCGAGCATCTGATTCATACCATCGTGATCGCAAAAGACGGACATCTCGATACCGGAATCACCGGAACGGAGTATATCGGCGACGTACTTTGCGATCATGGATATGGTAATCTGGCTTTGCAGATTTTCACTCAACCCACCTATCCCGGTTTCGGCCACCAGATCGAACTCGGCGCCACCACCACATGGGAACAGTGGTATTCGAAAGGGGGAATGAACTCCCATAATCACGCCATGTTCAGTGGCGCGGCGGCGACGCTGTTTTCGCGATTCGGCGGTGTGCAACCGGTGGAAGCGGGATTTCGCCGGTTTATCATTAAACCAGCGGTGATCGACTCTCTGGAATGGGTGCATGTCAGGATCGAGACAGTGCGAGGTCGCGTGCAATCCAGATGGGAGCGCCAGGGAAGGATTTTTACATTGGAGGTGGTGGTTCCGGTCGGGGCGGAAGCAGAGGTGCACGTACCGGCAGCCGGCGCAGGTGACGTATTCGAGAGCGGCGTACCGGCGGCAAAGGCTTTGGGGGTGAAGTATCTGGGGAAGCATGCTCAGGCCGAGGTCTACAGCGTCGGCAATGGTGTCTACCGTTTTGTCGCGCGTCAGTAGCAACTGTCATACCATACCGATACTGGACGCCGGCCTTTGAATCTGACGGTCACCTGGGACTTGCCGTCCGGAAGGAGCAAATTGGACTACCGGCATCTCGGCAAAAAAACACAGATTTTTGGGGAAGATTGTCGTTGCAAATTACGTTACGGCATCTTAATTTTGACGGATTGAATGGGCAGGGGTTACTGCGTTAGGGAACTGCCGTCTCACTCTCAAACACCATACCGGGAGGCAGGATGAAGATCGTCGGGAAGAGATTCTGGACATGGATGAGCCTGTGGGCCCTCACCTTCTTCGTAAAGGGGGATTTAACTGCCGGCCCGCAGGAGAAAGGGACTGGACAGGTTACGGACGGGACATCGAACACAAAACACAATGTCCCGCTCCTCAAAACGCAGTCATCCAAGACGGGTGTGTTCCCCAAAACTCAGTCGGGATTCAAGACACAATCGGGATTCAAGACACAAGATAGGCTCAAGACGACACATTCAGGGATCAAGACTCAGTCGGGATTCAAGACACAATCGGGATTCAAGACCCAATCGGGACTCAAGACGCATTCAGGGTTCAAGACTCAATCGGGCCACAAGACGCAGTTTGTTCCCGGAGTAGGGAAGGTCGCCAAGACACAGTTTTCGAAAACGCGCACACGCCCGGGGAATCATAAGTAACTCATTGCGGAGGCTGCTGTTCTCCGAGAGGGTCTTTCGGGAGCATTCGAGGAAGGTTCGGGAGGCGCGTCAGGGAGAGAGAGGGTCCGGTAGTTTAGACTGGCCCTCCCAGTAGATTTCCCCGTAGTCCATGAGAATTTGCTCTCCCTGCGCAATGGGTTCATTCACGGTGAGCACGGTGTGCCAGTGGCCGTTGAAGAACTCGAAGTTGTGTCGGATTGTCTCAACACGGGCGTGATTGATGAAACGCGTTTCGTTCCCCGCCCGCCGTGCATCGAGGGTGAGCATAACCTCTTCATCTCCAACCTTCAGCACAGGGTATTCGTAGCAGTACATCCGGTCGCTGACATCTTCGCTTCTACTGACTATCCCGGCATACTCGCCCAGGCTTTCACCCGGAGCGATGTCCCTCTCCGCAAAAGCCCCGAACCCGACCTGCATATCTATAAGCCGGATGAGAACCGGCGCGCGTTGCAGGGCCCTCCTGTGATTGAACTTCGCATTTTCGCGCAGGTATGAAGCCATGAGCCCGCGTTCGATCCCCGGCTCGAACTTCAGATCATCGAGGTAGTCGAGCCCGTTGAACCGGCGGATCACGTAGTCGAGCCGTCCTTCGTCGAGGTCCTCTTCCGCGGCCCGGAATCTGAACCGGGGGTCTACAGAGACGTTTACACCTTCCCCCCTCATCTCTGCGGCCCTGCGGAAGAGCCTCGAACGGAATTCATCCCGAACGACACTGTCCTCCAGCCCCACGGAAATCCGATCGGCAAATTGCCGCAGACGCCGTTCCCGGCGCCAGTCATTGAGGAGGCGTATCACAGGAGTCCAGCCAGTGCCATCAATCGACAAGTTCACGTCCGACAACTCTGCGCAGCCAGCGTCCCACTACGGCGATATCACTACGGGAGAAAGACGTCCCTGATGATGTACTCCGACGTGATCCCAAACTTGATGGCATTGGGAGGCTGAGTTCCCGATGCCCTGAGGCCGTATACGGCCTCGATGGTGCGCAGAATATTAACGTGAGTGACGCCGGTCCCTTCCTCGTAGTCGCCGTGCCTGACGTGGGCGCCTGCGAATATGGTCGGGATCCTGTTCTGTATGTCGACATACCTGCTCGAAGGATCAGTGAGACCCCTATAGCCCGTCGGGTCATCGGATTCATCGAACGTCACAATCAGCAGGCTGTTATGCTTCTTTGCCCACTGGTAGTACGGGTCGATGTTCTTCTTCAGCCAGGCATCCCCGTTCTTTACCGCGATCTCCGGGTGGTTGCCCGGGTCGTGCATATCGTTGATCAGGTTCGGGACGACAATTGAGACGGCGGGGAGTTTTGTGAAATCAGAGGGAAACCCCGCAAACGCGAGATTCGTCGAGGAGTCAGGATTCTCCCCCTGCGGGATGTTGCCAAAGCTAATCCAGGGAACGTGTTTCCGCGCGTAGTGTCCGGCCTTCGTTACAGTGCTTCCGGTCTCCGGAAGATCTTCAGCATATCCCCTGAACGTGAGTCCCTTTTCCCTCAATTGCTGGCCCAGATTGCTCGTCCGAAACGGGTACACCCTGTGCGTCTTCTTACTCGGAATCACGTCATTGAATCCGACGGCCTGGTTGCTCCCCGAGAACAGCCAGAAGTAGTTCCCCTCGCTGTTGTGTTCCTCCGCGTAGATACGGGTGAGATTCGCTCCTTCTCCCCGCAGAACCTGATTGATGTACGGTGCGGCGGCGTTCCCGACCACCTCGTCGTAGTACTTGTTCTCTTCCATGACGATGACGATATGGTCGTACCGGGGAAGGGCCGCGGAGTGTGACGTGTCCGCGGGTGTCTGACAGCGCGCAATTGTGGACACGATGAGCGCGGTCGAAAAGGCGGTCACAAACTTGCTCATATTCCCTCCCCGGGAAGATGCGGATACCGGTGTGATTGTGATGGTCCCGGAAGGTCAGAACATCGGCGTAGGGACTGTTCCCCAATCGCTTCCGGACGGGGTATCCCGGACCTGCAATATATCTGCCGTATTCAGGTGAACGTCAACAAAGAAGAGCGGCTTCCGATTTGCGTTGATACGGAAATCATCATACGGCGAGACAAGGGGGCTCCCGTTGCCCTGGATCTCAACAAAAATCACACGACGTTTCATCGCGTTCATCGCATACATCTCGCGACTAGGTATTGTCCCGGCCAAATGTCCGACGCGCCCCCGTGTCAAATGAGCAAACGGATGCAATATATATTCCGCGATCATTTTGATCGTCGTGTGCTGCTCGAACAGTTTCCACTCGTCACCTGTGTTCGCTATCATTCCCTGCATCACATAGTCGACCGGGAGAAAGTACGCGAGAACCCGCCGATGAGGATCATCCTCCGGCTTCGAAATCCGGATGCGGACGGCACTATCTGCGAGAACAGCCGGGACAAGAGACGCGGCAATCGAAGCATCAACCGGGGATATACAAATGACGTCGACGCTGTTCACACGGATCATCGGGAGACTCCGGATCGTATAATCCCTAAGTGTGAATCCGATCGAAACGAAAACAACGCAGAGAAAGGCGAACCCGGCGACTACCCTGAGGAATGGAGTGTTCCCTTTGTAGCCACCCACTTGCACGAATATAGACTCGACCGGTCGAGGGAGGAACATTCCAGTCCGGTTCCTGTAGGCGATATAACTTTCACCATATTGAGCGGCCATGCGCCGTTCTTCGTCTCTGGACAGAACGTAATAGAAAAAGAGCATGACATCGTAGAGAACGAGAGTGAGAAATCTGGGCCACATGATCGCGAGCCCGAGCGCCGCAAGAGCCAGGGACGAGTATTGTGGATGCCTGAGGATGCGGTAGAGCCCCATCGTGGCGATGCCAGGAGAGAAGATTTTTCCCAAATAGACCTGCGCCGCACATACCATGAACCCCGTCATTCCCCCGATCAGGAGCACGGAGCCGAGTATGCGTAGTACGATGAGGAATTTGTCGTGCGGGACAGTCATATGAGGGAGGAAGAACGCCGTCAACCAGCGCGTAAGCGGTGACTGATTGAGCGCAAGGAGAATCGGATTGAACAACGAATAGAAGAAGAGGGCGAACGGGCTGATCATGATGAGGAGCTCAAACGCTACGATAAACAAGAGCGCAATAGCGCCGCCTGATCCAAATCGACGGAGGAGGTTTCTGGTCGGGTCGAAGTGCTTCGGCATTTGTACCGTGTCCTCTCTTGTGAGAATAAGCCCTGAGATCGCAACATACTATCACGCTGCCGGATTCAAGGGGGGTGCCGCGGTGGAGTGACCGGACCTCCCCTCCACCATGTGTGCACTACCCGAGGTGACCGGGAGCATGCGCCACGCGGGCTACTGATTCTATTGCGATTGCGGCGACTGCTGCACCGTAGTCAAGGTCGATATTCGTCATGTTGTCTTTCGTGTCGTGGTAGCCGGTCCTATTAATATCGTAGTTCTCCATGAAGAGAACAACCGGGACGCCTGCGTCAGAGAAAATCTGACCGTCCGTATTAAAGAGCGAGCTTCGCGGGTCGCGGGGTATCCTGACCTCCCCGGTCAGCTCCGGGTGGCGCGCCATATCCGGGATCTTCTTCCCGTCCTTGCTGCGCTGTCCCCGGTGTAAACGACGCCGTGAGGGGTGGCGGTTCCACTCCCGGGTCGCGGTGTTCCAGATCATGTTGGCCAGGTGAGCCTGGTAGGCGAGATTGTAGGATTTCCGGCTCAAACCGGGGGAAATCTGGAATATGTCCCGATGAGGATGCCTGTTGTGAGCCACCATATCGAGGACATACACGCCATCGATCCTCACGTGCGAGAGATCCAATTGTCTGCCCTCTTGTACGCGCAATTTGAGCGACTGTTCCACCATACGCTGCGCGAGGTGCCGGGCACCCATGCAATCTGCCGGAAACTCCTCCCCCGTCAGGTGGACGAGCCAGACATCACATTCAAGCTGCCCGGAGCGGCTGAGTTCGAGGAATATCGGGGCACCAAGCATGAGCGCCGCGGTCGCCGAGTGGTTGTCGTCCGAACCGCTCGCGGCAACACGGGCGAGCTTTCCGCCGCTCTCCTTATAATAGAGATCTTCCATGTAGGCCGTGTCGTAGTGATCGGCCATGACGACAGCGCGGCTCCTGTCTTTTCCGGGGATGACACACACTATGTCGCGTTCACGCTCCTCCCCCTCCTGGTTCGAACGCCACCCGCCCATCCAGTCGAATTCGAAATCGGTCTCCCAGCGGAACGGGAGGTCTCCGGCAATCGCTTTCCTCTCCATGCCGATTTCAGATATCAGCTTGTTATAGTAAGCAAGCAGATAGTCCCCGAGCGCTTCAAGATCACGATGACCGCTCTTCCTGAACGCCCGCGTGGGGGGATCGTTCACGCAATCGGCGTTCTCTTTGTTCCGGAACCTGCCGGTCGAGAGCTTCGCGATCGTGTTCCAGTAGTTTACTTCAAACCGGCGGTTGGCCGTACACTGATATGTAAGAGAGGCCGGAACGGGATCGGGCGATTCCGATTTTGGAAGAACAATCCGGCGAAGTTTCTGCGTGAGGAGTTTGGCTTCGGGGGTCTTTCTTTTTGCAATACTCTTGACCCAGTCATCCGAAGTCTCGCCCCGGGGGATAGCGAGAATACTTCGTGCAAAATCAGGCGAGAGGCGAGCGTCTCCCAGAAAATCAGACACCTCGATCAGCTTGGAAGCGTTCAGGGAGTCCTGGTGGTCTTTGTGTTCGTACTTTTTCCCGTACCCGGTCATGCCGAACATGAGCTCCGGTCGTCGTGCGAGCTCGGGCCAGAGCTCAACGGGCGTCTCAATATTGAATGATCTGCCATCATACGCTGTGATATAGCCTGAGAGCGCGTCCTCAAGTACATTCGGCCTGTGCGTCTTTCCGTCGACGAATGCTACAAGAGGAGCATGCCAGAAGACGTCATACTTCCCGACCGTCATCGGTGGGTAGTAGAACCTGTACCCGAACTCTCCCCCCTCCTCGAACGCCCTGGCCGCGGGAACCAGGTCCTTCCGTGCAGCCCCGGGCCCGTCAAGCAGAAGCCCGTACCGATGTGTCCATATCTGCGAGTTGCGGGCCATCGGCTTGTTATAGAGGTCGATGTCAATCGGTGCGCAACTGAAAAGAACATGAGCCAGTCTGTCTTCGTCGGCAAGGATGGTGAGTTCGTCTTTGTGTCTTTCAATATGCTCCCAACGGTGCGTCCGCCGGTACGTGTTCCTCCACTTGTGGGCTCTTTTTACAGGAGCCGGGCCGCCTTCGCGGGGCTCATGCATCCAGCCGGACTGAGGAATGCGTATACCGCTTGTACCCTCGTTCCGCTCGCATACGTTGAGAAGGGGGATCTGCATCGCAAGCGGAAGCTCTTTCTGAAGTTCGAGGTAGGGGGGCGCGCCCCAGAATAAGAGACTGCCGGGAAAGGGAATAAGATGAACGCGGCCTGTCAGGTATGCCTTCCGGATCGCCGGCGTGAGTGTGCCGAACGGTCGAAACGTCAGAATGTACCTGACATTTTCGAGAGGGTCACGGTCATCGAGAATATACGGGGCGGTCCATCCGGGAAGCGGATCCTGGCGCCAGCGGCTGCAAACGCTCTCCCCTGAGCCGGGGAGAATCCGGAAACCTGCTTTACGGAGGTCGGCAAGCCGGTCGCGTTTCTCGCCATATGCGCCGGAGAGAATCCGCCGTATGAAGTCCTCGGAGTACCCACGGGGCCGCTCTTTCCCCGGAGCGGTATAGAAACTCCTCCAGAATGCACGGTCCGGCCCCTGTTCGCTTCCGCCGAAAAGCGTCCAGCGCACGCGCCCCTTGTCATCCTGTGTCTTTGAGAGCGCAAGAGGTAAAAGAGTGACAAAGTGCTCGTGGGGAAGGGGGCCATGAAGGTCAAAGAGCTCCGGCGGGAAGTACTTATTCCCCGTAAGCGTACTGAGGCTGATCCCCCTCGCCGATAGGTCCGTGTGCAGACGCTGAAGCCTGTGCAGTACCTCGAGTCCAATGTGTTCAATGCCGGGTTGAATTTCCTGGGCCTGCTCGCGCTCGCTTATCAGCCACCCGAAGGGGTTGCCGGGAACACGCGGCCCCTGCTGATCCCTGTCATATGGGCGCCAGCCGATCCGCGGAGGAGGCATAAACTCGGAGTAGGCCAGAATGGGACCGATCCGGTCGGGGAGGTCGCTTAACAACAGGTCCCAGCCCTGATTGGACATGGGGGGTCTCCAGGCGGTTGTTCAGGATGGGATGAAGATACAGCGGCGGGGTCAATAACGCAATAAACTCCGGAACCTTATCTTTTTCAAACCTCATCTCTTTCAGTACAATTCGAACTACAATCAACAGAATACAGAATCTCTCCATTGAAGTGAAAAGCCGCTCCGGCCTTGTGCTCACGCTTCGCCAGAAAACATGTCACTTAGAATCAGCATGTCAGCCAATACACTTGTTGCATTGCTCCGAACCGCGCCGGGACACGATAGATCATGAGCGGGTCAGCAAAGTCTCTCATTTTTTATTATATTGTACGTGCATATGTACGTGTATACATCAATACGGAGACCCCTCGTTAAATGAAAACCATCGGGATATTCCTCATAGAAGATAATCGACTTCTGCGCGAGGGTATCTCAGCCACGATCAACGGGCAACCGGACATGAAGGTCGTGGCATCCACCGCAGGCAGCAACGGCACCATGCGCCTGGTGCGCAAACTGAAACCTCACGTCGTGCTTATGGACCTTAGTTTGCGGAGTCAGAACGATGTACGCATCGTGGCTACGCTGACAAAAGGAATTCCCGGCATCAAAGTGATCGGGATGGGTCTTATCCCGTCACAGGCGGACATCGTCGAGCTGGTGGAGGCAGGGGCATCCGGCTTCATACTCAAGGACGCCACGGTAGAGGATTTTCTGGGGACCATACGATCCGTCGCCCGCGGGGCTAAAGTGCTCCCCCCATCGCTGGCAGGTTCTCTTTTTTCTCACGTGATCGACAGCGCCCTGAAGAGGGGGAAGGGGAAACTGACCAGCGCCGGGCGGATGACGAAGCGTGAACGGGAGATCATAGCCCTGATCGCCGATGGTCTCAGCAACAAGGAAATCGCCCAGCGGCTCAACATTGCGACATACACGGTCAAGAGCCACGTCCATAACATACTCGAGAAGCTGGCCCTGCACAGTCGCCTGCAGATCGCAGTGTTAACCCGAACCGAAGAAATGTCCTGAAGCCAGGCGATCCCCACCCCCGAAGATCAAACCTGGCAGCCGAACTATCAGTTCAGATTCAGAAGGCTCCCTTGAGTTCAGTGTCTCCAGAGGGCCGATGGCCAGGGAGCCGGGTGTTATGTTTATGCTGTGCCTCTTCGACCACTGATGAGATTGAAGAGAACGGCGATGATGGCGACTACCAGAAGGATGTGTATGAATCCACCCATCGTGTAGGAGGTCACGAGACCCAGGAGCCACAGGACGACGAGAACAACCGCGATTGTGTAAAGCATGATGATAACCTTCCCAGTTTGATGATGCTATAGAGTTTTTTATAGAACACGTAATTCCACCGGGTTACTGATTGTGTGTTTTTGCCCAGTTTGCGTGCTCGGGATGATCCTTGTTGACGAAGTACTTGGAATCCTTGCTGTCGCGAATCACCGGCTGATCCTTCACTCCTTTGAACGATCCGTATTTTGCCTGGTGGGCGGTGTTGTTCTGATACGGCTTGTCTTCGTTGACGACAACCTTATAAGAATGGTAGGGATCGTAAGTACTGTACGTGGACGGCAACGCGGCACTGTGTTTCCAGCTTGATCCATCCCTGTAGATATACTGGTGTTCGGAAACCGAGTAATACGAGTCTATGTCGGGAATGTAGTAGTTATCTGCGTGGTCATACCCGGTCGGTCCCCAACCCGGCTGATCGGAGATATTCACCCCGAGACTTCCATCCATCCCCGTCCCCAGGCATCCAATGCCAAATGCTGCCAGGCCCGTGAATATCACGGCACAGAGCACGAGGACACCGCGTGTTGAAGTTTTCATAGCAGGTCATCCTTTCAAATCGACTCTTCGAAGCAAGCCGCTCCGGAAACCCTTCAACTCTCACTGAGAATGAACGAGACGTTCGGAACGACGGAATAATGTCGGATAGGTGTCCGGTGAGCATTATTCCTGTATCAGGTTACCCAGGAAAGATGCCCGGTGGTATAGGGCAAAGGGATGAAAGAATGGCTAATCCCGATCGGGGGGGGGAGCGCGATTAGCCAGGAGAAGAGAGATCCACTATCCACCCACGAGTTACCGCTTCACAATCTCACCTTCCTGTAGAACACCGACTTCACCAGCTCTGCCGTGATGATGTACAACAGCACGACTCCTCCTATAAGCAGAAGGAACGAAAGGGGCAGCGGGCCGAAGCCGAACAGGCCGGCAAGGGGGGTATAGGGGAGGATCACCGTTATCGTGACGATTGAGAGCGTCGCTATCAAAAGGAATTTCCCCGGCCGACTCCTGAAGAAGGGCTGCCGGGTGCGAATAACGAGCACAATCAGCGCCGCGGAGACCACGGACTCGAGAAACCAGCCGGTTCTAAATTGAATTTGAGTCGCATGAAGGACGAGAAGCAGCACCCCGAACGTCACGAAATCGAATACCGAACTCACAATCCCAAACGTAATCATGAACAGCCGGATTGCCTTGATGTCCCAGCGGCGGGGATGATCGACCATGGCGTCATCCACCCTGTCCGTGGCGATGGTCATCTCCGGGAANNGCCATGAACACGTACTTGAGCGTGTTGGCAAACGTCGTCCGCCCTTCCCGCACGCCGTCGATCAGCACACCGAGGTTCTTTTCCAGCAGCACGATGTCCGCAGCGTCCTTGGCGACATCGACCGCGGTGTCGACGGAGATGCCGACGTCGGCGACGTGAAGGGCCGAAGCATCATTGATCCCGTCCCCCATGTACCCCACCACATTGCCGGCTTTTCGGAGCGCGCTGATGATTCTCTCTTTTTGATTGGGTTCGATTTCGGCAAAGACATCCACGCGTGCCACACGGTTGATCAGCGCAGCGTCGCTTAGTTGATTGAGCTCGGGACCAGCGAGTATCTGCGTATTCGACAGCCCCATCTGCTGACTGACGCTTGCAGCGACAAGGTGGTTATCGCCCGTAATAATCTTGAGCGAGACGCCCAGTTTCTTGAGGCTCGTAATGGTCTCGAGGATGTTGGGCTTGGGCGGGTCAAAAAGAACGAGAAACCCCGCAAATGTCATCCCCGCTTCCTTATCCTTTTTGATGCTTGCTTCCGAGCCCATGTTCCTGTACGCAACGCCCAGCGTTCGAAGGCCCTTCCCGCTCAACTCCGCAAAGCGCTGCTGGATGCGCTCGTTTACCGAGGCGATATCCACGATGGTCCCCCCTGCCGCTTCCGCGGATGTGCACACGGCGAGCACATCGCGCAGCGCCCCCTTTGTCACCATCAGGTGAGCATTGTCATGTAACACCAGGATACTGAGCCGTTTCCGGAGAAAATCATAGGGGATTTCGTCCACCTTCTGGTAAGCGGAAAGGTCAAGCTTGCTATGGGTCCGTATGGCTTCATCGATCGGGTTCGCGAATCCACTTTCGAAGAACGCATTGATGTAAGCGTAGAGAAAAACCTTATCGCTCGGAGCACCGTCAATATCAAGCGTGGATTGTACCTGCACGATCCCTTCAGTGAGCGTGCCGGTTTTGTCCGAGCATATGACGTTCATGCTTCCGAGGTTTTCAATCGACGAGAGCCGTTTGACGATGACCTTCTCTTTCGCCATCCGTTTGGCGCCATGGGAGAGGTTGATGCTGATGATTGCCGGCAGGAGCTGGGGCGTCAGGCCGACGGCGAGCGCAAGCGAGAACAGAAACGAATCCAGGACAGGACGCGCCAGGTAGACGTTGATTGCAAATATGGCAACGACAAGGACCATCGTGACTTCCATGAGGAAGAAGCCGAATCGCCGAATGCCGTGTTCAAAGTCCGTTTCCTGCGGGCGGAGTTTGAGGCGCTCCGACACTTTCCCGAACTCGGTTTCCTTTCCGGTCCGCACAACCAGTGCAGTCGCGCTGCCGCTCACAACATGAGTACCCATCCAGAGCGCATTTGTCCGCTGACCGAGAGGCTTCTCCACCGGGGATACCCCCACCGCTTTTTCCGCCGGAAAGGTCTCGCCCGTGAGCATGGCTTCATCGACAAAGAGGTCTTTGGATTCCTGAACGAGCCCGTCACCGGGCACGATATCGCCCGCTTTAAGGATGATGATGTCGCCCGGCACGATCTCCTCAACCGGAATGTCCTTCAAGGCTCCGTCACGCATCACCGCCGCTTTGATCTGCACGATGGAGAGAAGCTTTGCCACCACATTCGATGCACCGCGCTCCTGCCAGAACCCGAGCAAGCCGCTCACGAAGACGATGGAAAGAATGATGGAGGCGTCAACCGCATCATGAAGAAACAGGGAAAGCACGGTTGCCACGAGAAGGATAAGTATGATCGGACTCTTGAACTGGTCGATCAGGAGGGTCAGGACATCCGATCTCTTCTGAGGCTTGAGAAGGTTCGGGCCGAATTGTGCGAGCCGCTGTCTTGCTTCGTCGCCCGTCAGGCCTTTTTGTGTTGATTCCAGTTGCCGGAGCAAATCGTCGGCGGAGACGCTCCAGAACGAAGCGGGGATCTGGTTCATCCTTTTTTCCTCTCGTGGAAATGTCGCGAATGGCAAGAATCTGTGAACCCCGGGCGCAGGTAATGACGGGTCAATATTGCTCTACCGGAATGGAAAATCAATCGAACACCTCCGCATTGCCGCCCGGCAGACCCGGTCAGGCAAAGTCCGTTCGGATATTTGAGAAAGCCAGCCATGAGCCGCGAAGTGTTTAATAATTTAACATTTGCAGGGAATGTTGGCAAGAAAATTGCGAAATTTGACAATACTCTGCGAAAGTATTATGATTCTGCATCACGATCTGATCAAAAATGGGTGAACCAGGGAGATCAGTTGACGCAGTGCATCACCGGGAGAACACCCGAGAGCGAAATGAGACGTGATTACCCCATGACTCTTGGTATCGACAGGGCAGCAGTTGTGGAGAGTGTCACTACCAGTCTCGATCGCCTGAAGGGTTTACGATGAGCCATTCAGAGGATAAGGAGCTCTTCCGACTGATTGCAGATCATGCTTCCGATCTCATTGCTATACTTGATTTGAAGGGGGTGCGAATATACAACAACCCTTCCTACGCAGCGATATTCGATGATGCTTCGGGTCTCCCTGGAACTGATTCGTTCGCCGACATCCATCCCGGAGACCGCGAAGGGATCAAGGAGATCTTCCGCAAGACCATAGAGGACGGCAAAGGCCGGCGGGCAGACTTCAGAATGATCACAAGCGATGGGAGAATCCGGTACATTGAATCCCAGGGAGACCTGGTTCGCGATGCAGACGGGAATCCTCAGAAGGTCGTCGTTGTCTCAAGAGACGTCACCGAGCGAAAAGAATCCGAACGACAGATGCAGCTGCTCGCGCAATCGATGACTTCGACGAAGGATTGTTTTGTGCTCACAGACCTTGAAAACAAGATACTGTTTGTGAATCCCGCGTTCATGGATACCTACGGATATACGGATGAAGAGATACTCGGCGCAGATCTGTCGGTACTGCGTTCACCCAGCAATGACCCTGCGATCGTCAGGGAGATACTGCATCTTACGAAAACAGGCGGATGGAATGGCGAGCTTCTGAACCGACGCAAGGACGGCAACGAGTTCCCGGTTGAAGTATGGACTTCGGTGGTACGCGACGATGCGGATGCCCCTGTAGGGTTCATCACGGTGACCCGGGACATTACCGAGCGCAAATTAGCCGAGAAAGCCAGGGAAACGCTCGAAACACAACTGCGACAGGCGCAGAAACTGGAGAGCATAGGCACGCTCGCGGGCGGGATCGCCCACGANNACGATTTCAACAACATCCTTGCCATAGTCTCCGGCTACGCATCCCTCCTGGCAAGGGGACGAATTGCCCCCGAGAGCTTTTCCGGATCAATCGAGGGGATCAACAGAGCCACACGACGGGGGGCCGACCTTGTGCGCCAGTTGCTTACGTTTGCGAGAAAGAGCGAAATCCATCATCAGACGTTCCACATCAATATGACGGTGGAAGAGCTCCTGNNCCACGGCGACCCGAGCCAGATATATCAGGCACTCTTGAACCTCTGTGTGAATGCGAGGGATGCAATGCCCTCGGGAGGGAAACTCGCCGTTACAACGGAAATCATCGATGGGAACTTCCTCAAGACCCGATTCGGCGAAGCCAATTCCGGAAAGTACGTCCGTGTTGCAGTTTCGGACACCGGTATCGGCATGGAGGAGGCATTACGGGATCGTATATTCGAGCCCTTCTTCTCGACGAAGGCAAAGGATAAGGGGACGGGCCTGGGTCTTGCAGTAGTTTTTGGCGTCGTGAGAAGCCATCACGCGTTCATCGACGTCGAGAGTATCCCGAGCAAGGGATCAACGTTTAGCCTCTTCTTCCCGCTTCCCAGCACCGTTGATGCGACGGAGACACCTGGCGAGGAGAACAGTGGAGACGAACCCGGGGGGAATGAGACCATACTTCTGGTTGAGGATGAAGAAACTCTCTGCAACCTCATCAGCATGTTTCTTTCCGGAAAGGGATACCGGTTCCTGACAGCAGCCGACGGTGAAGCCGCCGTGCAGGTTCTCCAGGCCCACATCGATGAAGTCGCTCTGGCGTTCGTGGACCTGGATCTCCCCCGACTGAACGGATGGGAAGCATATCTGAAGATGAAAGAGCTGAATCCCTCCCTCAGAGGCATCCTGACAAGCGGTTACGTGCAGTCGGTTCCGACGGAGGAATTGATGCGAGCGGGGATCAGAGTGTTCATTCCGAAGCCTTATGCTCCTGCAGAGGTATGTAAGAGAATCAGGGAAGAGCTGGACCAATCCCCCGATTATTCCGTCGCCTGATATCCTTCCGCCCCGTTCGAACCGGCACGCACGAATCCAATCGTCATAGCTGAAATCCGAAGGGTAGAATTCGGGGGGCTGGGTCATTATCGGCTTCAGTGCCGAGCCACCAATTATCTAGTAATTTGGGCATTCCTGGTCTTCTCTTAACAAATATCAAGATCGGTGAAGGCGCCGGCGCCAGCCTCGTCGAACTTCTTAGAATTATAATCGTATGTTGATACTATGGACCGCTGGACGAAGCATCCATTTGCGAGATGCCCGCAACCTTTTTTCTCCCAGGGGTCCGGCCTACCTTTTCGATTGACCGTCATGGTATCACCCCCATCCGATAAGGAGAAAACTATGAGATCCTTCCTTCGCGCACGAGTTTTGCTGGTCTTACTCCTCCCGCTCCTGGCCTTTTCGTGCCGTGAGGGGGGAATGCACACGGGCGGTCGAGCCCGCGTCGTGCTCCCGGCGGGAGAAGTGCATCAGGGATGGTATTTTGCCGGCGGGGACAACGTGCACATCGACGGGACCATTAACGGAGATGCGTTCGTGGCTGGAGGCATCGTCGAGATCAACGGGACAATCAACGGAGAACTCTTCGTCGCAGGCGGACAAGTGAGCGTCAGCGGAACAGTGAGAGACCGGATCATTGCGGCCGGCGGGGCCATCCGCCTGGCTGGCAAAACGGAAAAGAGCGTCTTTGCAGGGGGTGGAACGGTTGTCCTGGCGCGAAGTGCTTTGGTCGGTGAGAATCTTCTCGGGGCCGGAGGTAACCTCATAATCGATGGGACAGTCGGAGGGGATGCCAGGTTAGCCGGCGGTCAAGTAGATCTGGGAGGGGAAGTCAAGGGAAATCTTGACGATGCGTCAGAACACTTCCGGACAGAGAACGGGGCAATTATCGGAGGTAACCTGAGCGTATTCACCAAAGACAGCACGAACGTCGACATTGCGCAGGGCACTACCAAGGGAACATATACGTTGAAAATTCAAAAGGAAGAGGTCAGACCGCATATTCTCGGTCTCAGCCCCTGGCGCATAGTCTTCAAGCTGCTCTTCATGTTGAGCCTCTTCGTTTGCGCTCTTGTCCTGTCGTTCATGTTTCCCAAACAGATCACATCGATCGGAACGACGATGTTGGAGCGGCCCGGCAAGAGCGTCCTGGTGGGGATAGCGACGCTGATATTCGCACCGATCGCGGCGGTCGTTCTTTTCATTACCGTTATCGGCGTGCCGCTGGGGATATTGTTGATAGGGTACTACTTCTGGCTCATGTACCTGTCGCAGCTGAGCCTGGGGGTGGCCCTGGGATTCCGGCTTATGAGTTCTGACGGGAAACAGGGATGGGCCCTGTTCGGGACGGTGGCGGTCGGCATGATTATCGTGGATGTTGTGACATTTATTCCGTTCGTGAACGTGATCGTCATACTCGCCGGACTTGTCCTTGGAGTGGGCGCGCTGGCGATCATCACACGGGAACAATACCTCTCGCTCCGGAAAGCTTGAGGGACCGGCTTGCGGCAGGTGGAATGAGAACAATACCGGGGAGCCCCGGCGAGTGCGGTTCGGGGCTCCCGAGGAGAATAACTACCTCCTCTCCTCGGGGCACGACGGTCTGAGCGGATATGATGACCCCAGACCGGGGAAATTACTGCATCTCCTTTACGCCCCAGAAGTTAGAAATGCTTTCCCAGGTGACGACTGAGGGCTTCTTGAATCTCTGCCAGACGTCGCTGATTCTCTCGCCCCTTACCTCTATCTCATCCACGCTCACGGGCGTCATCCCTGCCTTCTGAGCACATGAGAAGGCGGGGATTTCCTGAGTTGTAAATCCCATGATGCCTGCGGCGACCATGTCCGTCGCCAGCGGATTCGTGCCTGCAACAATAATCCCCATCTTCACCAGGCTCCCCCCTGTCGGCCCGTCGCCTTCCATCGCCATCGAGCCGTCAACAACAACGAGGCCCAGCTTGTTTGCCCTCACCATGTCAACGATTTCGAAAGCTATCCCTCTTGATCCCGCCCTGGCGGCCCGGTCGTGGACCCCCGCACGCACCGATGCGTAGATGCTTCCCGGATACAAACCGATGAGATTCTTCATCCCCAAAGTCACGGTTGCCAGGACATGCGTCTTCATCATAGGCACAGAGCAGAGCATATCAATGTCGGTGAGCGAACGGTGGAGGGTGATCCTGTCAAACGAGCATGCACCGGGAACGGAAACTTCAACCATCTCCCCCGAGTGGAGATTTATGAGCGGAATATGCATCGTTTGTGCCAGATCCGTGTAGCCCAGATTATCAAAGACGTGTTGCTGCATCCCGTTCAGAATCTCCACATTTCTGGTGCGGTAGGTTCCCCCCGTTCCTTTCATTGAAACCCCCAGCCGCCGCCGAGCCTTCGCCAATCGACACTTCCTTGCCGGAAGCTTTCATGAGGTGTGACAGCGATCTGATCACTTCACGTTTGGTGGTAAAATCAGGACTGTCACCAACCAGATTCGGCTTGAGCATGATCCGCTCTTTCCCTTTCGCCACAGTCTCAATGCCGCCGAGGAGGTCGATTGCCTTCTCCACGGCAAAGCCTACCCTGTCATTCCGGACCTTCACGACACTGACAACCGGCCGCGCCGGGTTCAAAGGCCAACCGGATGCGGCAAGAAGGCGGGTTCCGGTCGCAGCACCAACGGCTGCGCCGATGCCGACCCTCAGAAAATCGCGACGGGACTGCTCTCTGTAAGTCATTTCAGTCTCTCCATTTCCATGTGAGATCCGGCGAAAAGAAGCTCATCCGGACTTCCTTATGTCGTCCAGGTTCCCTGCGCAGAATCTAGGCTTCCGAACACGCAAAGTCAACGGAGGGAGAAGCGTAGACGGTTATGTTGACTCTGACACTTGATTTCTCTACTGTACACGTACGAAAGATCATGAGTTACGCTTCCCGAAATATTACCCCGACATTCCCTCGTTCATGTTGCCTCTGTCTCTTTTCCATGAGGGGCAGCCGGCGTCCGCCTGAANNAATTTCAACCAATCACAAAAACCCACCAGGAGATCCACAGATGAGAGCGAACAACATTCTTCAAACGATCGGCCGGACTCCCACAGTCAGGATCAATCGACTTTTTCCACCAGGATCCGAGGTATGGGTGAAGCTCGAGCGGGCCAACCCGGGAGGGAGCATCAAGGACCGGATCGCCCTGTCGATGATCGAGGACGCCGAAAAGAAGGGAGTGCTGAAACCGGGGAGCGTCATCATCGAACCCACGTCCGGAAATACGGGGATCGGTCTGGCAATGGTTGCGGCAGTCAAGGGATACCGGCTGATACTCGTCATGCCGGAATCGATGTCCATAGAGCGCCGCAGACTGATGTCCGCGTACGGCGCGGAGTTCGACCTCACGCCCCGCGAAAAGGGGATGAAGGGAGCAATCGAGAGGGCCATGGAACTGGCGAAAGCCACGCCACATTCATGGATCCCCCAGCAGTTCGAGAATGAGGCGAACCCCGAGATCCACCGAACCACGACAGCCCGGGAGATCCTCGAGGACTTCCCGGAGGGATTCGATGTTCTGATTACCGGGGTAGGGACAGGCGGACACATCACGGGCGTCACGGAGGTCTTAAAGGAGAGATTCCCACACCTGAAGGCATTCGCGGTCGAGCCTGCTCTCTCTCCGGTGCTGAGCGGAGGAAGCCCCGGTCCTCACCCCCTCCAGGGAATCGGAGCGGGGTTCGTGCCCGCGGTCCTCAAGAGGGAGATTCTTGACGGAGTCATCCAGGTGACGAAGGATGAGGCATTCACCTATACGACGAGGGCGGCGCGTGAAGAGGGAATCTTCATGGGGATTTCATCCGGCGCGTCACTTGCCGCAGTGGCGAAGAAGATACCCGAGCTGCCGTCGAAGAGCCGGATCCTGACATTCAACTATGATACGGGGGAACGTTACCTGTCGACCGAAGGACTCTTCGCTTGATGGCGTTCACATCGAGAGCGAAGTTCGTCATATGACAAAGTCGACTCCTCCGTTTGTTTCGTCCGGCGTGCGAACTATAACTTTGACCTCCTGGTAGACATACGAGAACGGGGGGATGCTCTTTGTCACCCAGGAATTTCCTCCGATTACACTGTCATGGCCGATCACGGTGTTTCCCCCGAGTATGACGGCCTGTGCGTAGATTATCACATTGTCCTCGATCGTCGGGTGCCGCTTCGTGTTCGCGAGTGTTTTTTCGACGCTCAGCGCGCCAAGCGTTACCCCCTGATAGAGCTTGACATTGTTCCCGATTGTCGTTGTCTCTCCGATAACGATGCCGGTGCCATGATCGATGAACAGCGGCGTGCCGATACGCGCCCCGGGATGGATGTCGACGCCTGTCAGCTGGTGCGCGTATTCCGTCAGCAGCCGGGGGAATATCGGGACGTCGAGCAGGTGGAATTCATGGGCGATGCGATATATTGCTATCGCCAGAAACCCCGGATAGGCAAGGACAACTTCCTCGACATTCTCCGAGGCCGGATCCCCCCTGTTGATGGCTTCGGCGTCAAGCCAGAGATTGTCATACAGCGACGGCAGCTTCCCGAAGAACTGATCGGTGATATCACGCGCCGGTGTGTCGGGAGCGTGCGGGATCGCTTTCAGCAGCCTGACGATCCGGACCTGCAGGGCGGCGAGTCTCGATTCGATCTCCCCCGGGCCGGAGTGCCTGCCGCGGGAAAAATGGGGGAACAGAATTTCGAGCATCTCCTCCGCGATACGGTGCGATTCAGCTTTCACCGGCAAAATTGGGCTGTGCAGCGCACGCTTCTGACCCAGTGAGCGCGCAAGTTCCTTCATGTCCATCTTCTTCCGTGTCATACGCCAGCACCATGTGTTATTGGAGTCGTTCCTTGATTTGTTCGAGAGGTCACTGATCGGGTCAGTTGGGGAAGAAGAAATAACCATCCCGCCCGGGTACCCGAGGCCGGACCCCGCTTCAATGAATCACATCGCCATCAGCAAGGGTAGAATCCCCTTCATGAGTCACCTTCTGGCTATACGGATTGGGGAACGGGTCAGGCGCAGTCCCTGAAACGGGACTAACGTATCCATTGTTGTTGAATAACACAAGTCTTCGCGCCGGGGCATAAATGTCGAGAACATTCCTCCGGGGGGTGTCGAATTCTGGATGTTCCGGTCGACTACATATTGAAACAATGAATTCACAATAACCACGTTTCAAGGAGATACACCATGCGATTCATGATGCTCATGATTCCGGAAGTCTATCAAGGAACAAAGGGAAAGAACGTGGGACCAAATTTCGCCCCTCCTGCCGACGCGGTTGAGAAGATGACCAAATTCAACGAGGACCTCGTGAAAGCAGGGGCTCTCATCACTGGGGATGGGCTCCACCCCCTCTCGAGCGGCGCCCGGGTCTCATATGCCGGAGGGAGGCCACACGTTACCGATAGTCCGTTCACTGAATCGAAGGAAGTACTCGGCGGGTACTGGATGATACAGGTGAAATCAAAGGAAGAAGCGATCGAGTGGGCGAAGCGCATTCCTGCGGCGAGCGGAGATGTTGTGGAGATTCGGCAGGTCCAGGAAATGGACGATTTTCCCCCGGAGGTCCAAAAAGCCGCCAAGAGCGAGCTTGTAAAAGGGAAGACCTCGAAGGGGGGAAGATGAAATCAGGACGGTCAAGCAGAAGCTCACGCATGGGGAATCCAGCGAAGGACGTTGATGCGTACATCGCGGGAGCCCCCGATTGGTCACGACAGGCGCTCAGGGCCATGAGGAAGACAGTCAGAGCCGCCGCTCCCGGCGCTGAAGAGATCATCAGTTACGGGATGCCCGCATATAAACACTTCGGGCAGCTTGTATACTTTGCGGCATTTGAGGACCACTGCAGCTTCTTCCCGGGGAGCAAATCCATACTCAAGACGTTCAGCAAAGAGCTGAAGCCGTTTGACGCTTCGGTGGGAACTATCCGCTTCACCGCCGAGAAGCCTCTTTCAGCGAACCTCATCCGGCGAATCGTTAAGATAAGGATGGCAGAAAACGAGGAAAGAGCGAAGAAGAAGCGATAGAATTCACAGCCTGATAGAATTTACATTCCGGGCTTGATGAAATATAAGGACGTTCCACCCGGGTCATTGAGGTGCAAGAAATGCCCTCCCTCCTCCTAACTTTCAGTGGTTCGAGTGGATGCTTACTTCAGCGCCGATTGCGGCAGGTCGACGATTACGGGCAAGTGATGATGTCGAGGATACCTTCAATAGCAAACCGTGATAACTGCCTGACCGCGGAGTCTATCTTCCTGTCGCAGGTTTCTCCCCGAGGGCAGCTATATATTCACCCAGAGCGAAAAAGAGATCTTCCTGAGCGGTGAGAGCAGGCCCACGTAGCTGAGCAGTGGTCGAACCAAGGAGCCAGACCTCGGAATCTGCGATCCGGAACTGCTGGCACCCGGGGATATCCGTCAAGCCGGGAAATCTGCTTTGAAATGCGTGCACGAAGATTTCCGGGCTTGTCACAAAGCCCAGAATCCTGGGTTTGAGTTTCTCAACTTTGGCAAGAAATTGCTCGATATCGCTGTCGTCCGGAATCGCGGCTCGGTCTTTTTCGTTTGCGACAGGGACTCTCCGGTTCAGTTCGGTGAGCCCGATCCCGAGTCGCAGCAATAGCGATGTCTTTTTCTCTATGAACATCAATCGTACAGGTTCGTTGAGACTTCCCATTGCCACGCCTTCCGTCAGTGCTTTGCGCTCTTGAGGAGGGATGACGCGCGTGGGAGTTATTCCCCCCAATTCGAGAAGCTCCCAGAAACGATCCCGGGGGTGTAAATGGGGAAACCCAAGCTTTTCTGACAGCTCCAGCACGGCGGGGGCGACAAATACCGCCATCATATCTGGTTCCCAGATTTCTTTGGTCACGTGCGCGGGCTCCTGGCTGGTTTCTACATTAATGTAACGGTTCGGAGAAAGGAATTCCAGCAGCCACTTTGGAGCAGAAACTTAGCGGATGCAACTAGGCAGCAGCCGGAGGGAAAGAACCCCTCACGGCGGAGACACACTGCACGTCCCAGAGGGGGCAAGACACTTCGGATACTCAACCGGATAAGGATGGCCAACCGGTCCTTTCTTGCTGGTCACAGCTACTCTGCGGTTCATTATTTGTCAAAAGTCTTATAATTAAGCGGACTGACTAACGAGGGTTGGAGTTTCGTCTGTCCCGCCTCGATTCAGCGGATCTCGAGCCCTTCATCGTGAGACTCCTGTTCTGCTGCGGCCAGGAGCGGCAGAAACTCGCAATTGACTCTCGCGTTCCCCTCCCCTATCTTACCGCCGTTCAGCGGAAACTTCGTGCCGTAGGGATCGTTCACGCCCGTGACATTCCCATGATCGGCAAGATCATTTCTCACTATAAGATCCTCGAGAAGCTCGGTGAAGGCGGCATGGGGGTCGTCTACAAAGCCGAGGATCTGACTCTCACCCGCACCGTAGCCCTGAAATTCCTCCCCCACGGCCACGAGGGGTATGACCCCGAGCGAAGCCGTCTCCTCCAGGAAGCGAGAGCCACTGCCATCCTGAACCACCCTCACATCTGCACCATTCATGACATTCAGGAGCACGACGGGGAGCAATTCATCATCATGGAGTACGTGGACGGAAAAACCCTCCGCGACTTACTTCCCGTCAAAAGAATTGAGGATGCGATCGCCTATGCAATCCAGATCGCAGAGGCCCTCCAGGAGGCCCATACCCACGGGATCGTCCACCGCGATATCAAAACCCAAAACATCATGGTCAACTCGAAGAACCAGGTGAAGGTTATGGACTTCGGGTTGGCCAAGGTCAAGGGTTCGATGAAGCTCACCAGGACCGGGTCCATGGTGGGAACGCTCGCATACATGTCTCCTGAACAGATCCGCGGAGAGCAGCTGGACGCACGCTCTGACATCTTCTCTTTCGGAATCGTTTTGTATGAGATGCTCACCGGGAAGAGGCCGTTCGAGAGCGACTACGAAGAAGCCCTTCTCTACTCGGTGCTGTACGCACAGCCGTCATCGATACGAGAGCAACGACCCGAAGTGCCCGTGATTTTGGAGAAGATTTCTCTGCGGGCAATGGCGAAGAACCCGAAGGATCGATACCAGACGGCCGGCGAATTCCTGCAAGACCTTGAAGCAGCCAGGTCTGGTACCGCAATCTCGTCCAAAACGAGAACAACCCCGGCCAGGAAACGCCGTCTCCTCTACGCCGGCGTGGGGACTCTTGCCCTCACCATCGCCATCATGGCGGCATACTACTTCCAGGGAAGAGGGGCAGTGTCTGACCGTGTGGCGGTCCTTCCTTTTCATAATCTTTCAAAAGATTCAACAGGAGAGATTCTTGCTGACGGCATGTCCTGGGAAATTATCGAGAAACTCCAGCATGTTGCATCGCTCAAAGTCCCTTCGTTCAGGGCGACGATGAGATTCAAGGGGAGCGAGGCAAGCTACGCAGAGATCGCCCGCGAGCTCGGAGCCACGGCACTCGTTCACGGGTCGATTTTCCACCTGAATGGCCGTGTCCGAGTCATCGCGAACCTTATCGATCCTGCGACGGACGGCTCGCTCTGGTCCGAGAGCTACGACTCAAACGTCGAGGATATTCTCGATCTTCAGAGCAAGATTGCACAGGGGCTGGTGCGGGCAGTACGGGTAGAAGTGACGCACGATGAAGTGACGCGCCTGAGCAAATCCCGCAAAGTCGATCCGAAGGCCTACGAGCTTTACCTGAAGGCTCGAGAGACGTTCTATACCATTGGAGCCGATGAGAGCCAACATCGCATCGCCCTCAATCTCCTGGAACAGGCAATTGCACTGGACAGCTCATACTCGCCTTTCTATCCATTCGCGGTCATGATGTTCCAGTACGGAATATTCTTCGGGTACTGGACCCAGGCCGAGGTGATGCCGCGAATGCAGAAAGCGGTTGAGAGCGCCCTATTGCTTGATGCCGAATGCGCCAGCAGTCAAATGGCACTCGGGATTTTGAATGAAGCGCAGTGGGATTGGAAGGGAGCGGAAGCCGCATTTTCTCATGCCCTGGAAATCAGCCCGGGTGACGCTCAGATTCACCAGGCCTTCTCAAACATGCTCCAGTGGCTTGGAAGGTTCGACGAAGCCATCGCCAGGATGAACCGGGCATATGACATTGACCCTTCGATCGACCCCCACGGATTCTGGATGGCGGCAACATACCTGAATGCGAGGCGGTATGATGAAGCCATTGCAAAGACCAGGGATTTCCTGCAACGAATTCCCGGTGAACCAACGCTGACCTTCATCCTGGGACTTGCTTATGCCCAAAAAGGGGGTTGCGATAGCGCTGCCGTCTACCTTGAAAGGTCATTGAAGACTTCTTCCCACAACAGTTGGGTCGAAATCAACTGCTCGCAGATGTATGGAATCTGCGGGCAGGATCGGAAGGCACGGGAGCTTCTGAATCACTACCTGGCGATGCAGAAGGGAAGGCTGATGGAGTCGTACAACATCGCCGCAACTTACGCGATCCTTCGCGACACGAGCAGCGCCTATTCGTGGCTGGAACGGGCATACCGGGATAGATCGCAGTCTCTGAATGGACTCAAGATTGATGTCGCCTGGGACAAGCAGCATTCAAACCCCCGCTATTGTGACATGCTCAGGAGGATCGGGCTAAACAGATGATCACCGGCACACCAGAAGCCCCGTGAAGATCCTGCCTCGGTGCCGGGCATGCCCGTCAGCAGGCGATGACAAAGACAATCCACATTTCCCGCCAGAAACATCGGCGGCAATCAACACCCACCACACCGAAAGGAGATCGTCATGAAAAGAGTCTCATTGAAACAGATCGTCCAAAGGTGTATTAAGGACCCGAAATTCTTCAGGGCGTTGCTCAGGAATCCACAGAGGGCACTCGTTCGCGCCCGGATGCACACCCCAGCCAAGGATCTGAGAAAACTGGAGAAACTTATTGCACAGAAAGGGGTCAGGAAGGATTTCGAAATTTACATCAAGCTCGTCAGGAAATATCTCCGTCTGCAGCGGATCATATGGTAGAAGAGTATTGATTGATTGCGGGGAGGCTTCAAGACTTGCGCGAACGAAGAGCGAGGCGAGCAACTTCGTGTCTTGAGTAGCGCGAGAGGGGAGTCAAATCATCAGCTATCCGATGAGGGAGTCGGGGCACTCGTGCAGATGAGCCCTTTGAGAGAGCGTCTGCGAAGATTCGCATCTTCGTGGACCCCGCCATTGCGGGCTGAACTGATAAGGTATGTTCGGTCCCGCAGGATCCAGCCACTGAACCGCAAGGGCGGACCAACGCCTCATTATGTTCTTCTCCCGGTCTGGCTGCTTCGGCGCTACAGGCCGAAGCAGTCGAGTACTGACAGGCTGTTTCTGAACGATGTCCTCTGGGGGCAATTCTGCGTCTACCTCGCATTCCGCATACAAGACGATCTGATCGACCGCGGTCCTGACCACGGTTTGCAGGTCCTCGCTGCTGACCTGCTTCTGCTCGAGTCGGTCCGGACCTTTTCACTGCATTTCCCCGGCAACTCGCGATTCTGGGGCTTGTATTTCGAATCCCTCGAGTCCACCGTTCAGGGGGCTGCCAGAGTTGACAGCCTGCAGAGGAGCCGCCAAGGGAGTGTCGGGACGCTTCTCAGGGAATATGCAAGGGTGTGCGCAATCTTCACGATTGGAGCGTCCGCGGTCTGTATCTGGTATTCCAGGATGAGGGATCTTGACCAAGCCAGGCATTTCTGGAATGAGATGGCAATTGCCGGCCAGCTGCTCGACGACTTCGAGGATCTGGAGGAGGATTGGCGTCGGGGACGATTCAACTCGGTCGCGAAGATCATGCTCGGGAAAAGGTTATCTCCCCTCGCCCAAAAAGGTCTCGCTCTGACCGCTGTTAAAAAGGCGCTTATGGCCGGCGGATTCGACAGGATTGCTGAGATGGTGCTTCAGCGAATCGATCGGGCGGAAGCGGCGCTCAAGCCGATTCGAGGCGAGGCACCATACCCCGGATTTCGTGACTACCGGAAGAATATCGACCAGATACGCCGGACCATGCACCGAGAGAGTGTCCGATCGTTCTTTTCGCGTTTTCACGGGACATAGGGGCGATCGCCATCGCCAGAGTGAGGGAAGCATCGCTTTCGCGGCGGCGAATTGGATTATCATCTGCTTTGTGCTTTCCGGCATCCTTACAATCCGCCTGGTAGTCATCCCTCACGAAGAGGAGTACTTGCTGGAGAGATTTGGCAAGACGTACAAAGAATATAAGCGGAAAACCGGGGTACCCCTTCCAAAGCTTACAACTGAAAGGAGGTCAACCAATCGCCGGCGAAGGGACGCCGGGTCATGATGTGGGTGAGAGAACACATGCGGGTGACCGATCTGTGTGTTTGCCGTGTATTCGGTCAAGCCAGGGCGACTCAACTGGGAAGTCTAAGCGAGGGCCTTTACCAACAAAGCAACAAAGACCGCAAGCAGAAGAGAGAGTAGAGTCCCCACAAGCACGTATTCCGCAAATGGGCGGTGGTCCATCTCTTTGAACCGGGCCAGCCCTTTTACTGCAAGAACCAACCCGATTGCGGCGATCTGATCCGTCAAGACCGCAACGTAAATTATGATGCGCTCGAGTATCCCGATAACCCTGCCGGTGTTGTATTCCCGCCTGTCCGCCGCCGTCATGGTTGAGTTGTCGCCGGCCAAAGCCTGGGGTCCGACACGCAGCCCGGCAAGCAGGAGCCTGAGCAGGTGATTTGCTTCATTGGAAACCAGTAAACCGCCCATGAGAACGACAGTTGCCCCGGGGCGGCTTATTCTATCGAAGAGAGACACGAGGACTGAAAACCTGCCGAGTCCTGCAAGGGAGGAGAGCAACTCACTGTTGAATGAAATCCCGATCCATGGGGAGAAGAACACACTCAGCAAGACGATTTGCACCGCAAGAGACAGGAGCCGGACCCCCGTAGCCGGATTGCGACCCTTTTCGAGGCGGTGGAATACATACCCGTTCAGCAAAAGGACGGACAACAGGATTGCCCAGGCGATCCCGGGCTGGAAAGCAAGAAGACCGACCGCCTGTACGATGAACAGGAACAATAGTCCAGCGGCGGTCAATGGGCCGTCGCGGAACAGAAAGACCAGACGGGAAGCAAGGACAACGTTTACCATGAAGAAGAATTCAGGGCTCATTTCTGCTCCATGATTTGCCTGAGACGGGCAGTAATCTCCCCGAACACGGGCACAATTGTCCTGATTGCCCCCGCTTCTATCGATTTGTACGCCGCCTGCTCCGTAACCCTGAGGTCCCGGGCTATCTGCTCAACCGAGTGGTTCTCGGAGAGCCTGTGCAATATTTCCAGCCGGCTCCTGGGCCATTTTCTGATCGAGTGCGATACGAGGGCAAGACTGTGATTTATCAGCGTGAGCCCGGCTCCCCCGGGGCCCGCGATGGCAAAGAGGCTATCCGTCTTCTTCAGGCGATCAATCGTCGCCCTGGCGTCATGGAAAGCCGGCCCATCCATTCCGATTGCCTGTTTTGTGTTGATAACCGTGCTGATTTCACCGATGGCGCAGGAGAACCGCACCGCGACCGGATAGAGGGCAAGAAGAATGGTCAGTGCATCCTGAAAGATTCTGTCGGGCGCACTGAACACTGCCTGGAACTCATCGCCAAGCGTGATTGTGTACGGGGAGACAAGCCCTTCTTTCTTCTTCGCGTTGAGCTGATTCAGGCAAACCCGGAGCTTTTCCTGTACCGCTGATCTCCTGGCGATCCTTCTGGAGGCAACGAGGTCGCCCACCAGGACGAGATGATTGACTTGATTCTCTTTGCCCACCTTTGATTCTTCCCCGATCGTGGTTGACCCATTCAACCATAATGGTTTAATTTGAGAAAGTCAACCATATCAGTTGAATAACATATATTCAACCATTTTGGTTGTATTTTGATGTTTCAACCATTTCGGTTGAATATGGCGTTTTCAACCGATTTGGTTGAATGAGCGTATCGGGAACGCCCCCGCAGGTTTGAATCGACCTACGGCACGATCATGACAGGGTGTGATCCTCCGATCGCGAAATCCTTTGCGCCGTGCACGTAAATTGCATAAGGATACGAGGTCGGAGCAGTGGGATTGACCGGAACCACCTCCACCGTGAGTTGCTGGTGTGAGGGCGTCTTGCCCTGTCCATGAGGTATATGTCGCACCTTCGACACTCCATGGTCCGGGATCAGGATGTCGAGTTTGGAGCCCGTCTGGTTATCCCACACGATTTGATCACCGGGACTCACATGTACCTTATCCACCCTCATCACCTTGGTCTCCGGATCCTGATATACCCTGACGGTTTTCGTAGAAGGTGCCATTGTTTCCTCTCTTGATTATTGAATTGTATGTGTCGCTTCGGCAATTGCCTCAGCGTTGAACCAACTCCTGATATCGTTTGTCAGCGCGCAGTTCCTTCAACTCCGGGTCATCCTCAAACTCTTCCTTCTGGATCCCTTTCTTCAAGCCCTCCCGCATCCAGGAAATTGCTTCCGCGCGCCGCCCCACCATCTCATAAACATCGACAGCTTTGCCGATCACCTCGACATCTTCGGGAGCCAGAGCCAATGATTCCTTGATGAGCCCGAGAGCCTCGGCTTTATTCCCTACCATAGAATTGTAGTCTGCAAGGTCGCTCAGGACTGTTGCATCTTTGGGATTGATCGCGCGTTGATCTTCAGCCAGTTTCATTGTTCTCGCAAACTCAGCGTTGGCGGAGTCGCGCCGGCCCGACCAATAGAATGCGGAAGCAAGATTAGCCCAGACTCTATAGTCACGATCGTTTATGGCAAGCGCCTTTTCATACACTGGAATTGCGTCGCTGAATCGTTTCCGCTCGAAATACAGAGTAGCGAGGTTACTGTATAGCCTGTAGGTCGGCTCTATGGAAATGGATCTCTTGAACGCCTCCTCTGCCTCGCCGTAACGTTCCAGCGCGTAGTATGCAGCTCCCAGCCCGCTGTATCCCCCGGCGTTATCCGGAGTGAGGTCGACCACCCGCTTATATTCCTCAATAGCCTCAGCGTAACGTTTACGGAAATAGTAGTAACTCCCGAGGTCGAGATGCCCTCCCCAGTAACTTGGCCTTAAATTGATCGCTTTCCTGTACGCCTGTTCGGCCTCGTCGTACCTCTGCCAGCTCTTATATGTACCGGCCAGACCCCGCTCGGCATCAACATTTGATGTGTCCTGTGCCAGGATGGCCTGATATTCTGATACGGCATCCTCATACTTTCCGGTCCCGGCGTAGATCAACGCCAGCGTCATCCGAACCCGGGGGAGCTGGGAGTTGAGCTCAACCGCGCGAAAGCAGTAGCCCGTTGCCTTGCCGGTCCACTGCAGGTCCTTTGTGAGCTCATATTTTCGCCAGTATGCCTCTCCCAGTCCGGCATATGCCAGTGCATACGTTGAATCTTCTTTTACTGCCTTTTCGAATTGTTGTATCGCAAAATCGANNGCAGCACCCAGCGAGGCCATTCGCAGAGACGCCGGGTCTACGGAGACGTTGAGCATCCCGACAAGCAGGGCAAACGTCGTATCCTCGAGGCTGATACGCGTCAATCGCCGGGCATCAATCGACCTGGAGTTCAGTTGCCTCAGGTGCTGCGCGTCGATGAGGTTAATGATGATCCGCACATGGTCAGTGTCGCGTTCCACAATCCCCGTTATAACGAGTGAGGCGCCGAATCTTTGACGCGCTCCTTCGGCGGTCTTTATAGTATCTCCACGAATTTCACTTGATGGGATCACAGACATTGATGCACCTGCCTGCGGGCGAAGCTGCATAAGTCCCAGGGTGACGATTTCCGTAAACCCGTCGCAGTACACCTGATCAGTCGCGTCACTTCCAATGCTCGTGAAGGGAAGGACCGCAATGATCTTCTCTGCGGGGGGATACGGGTACCCTGCGAACCTTTCTATCGACACCCTGATCGGCGGAACTGCGAGGAGAATCAGGAGGAGGACGAGTCCCACAACGGCATATTTCAGGGTGAGATGCCGCGACGTGACGATCGTCGCCGGCGTTGGTTGTCTTGATCCCGTCGCTCCCTGAACAAGCTCCAGATCAGCTTCCAGCTCGGCCGCCGTCTGATATCGCTTTGCCGGATCCTTCTGCAGACACTTTGCTACGATCGCCTGGAGGTCAGGAGGCACTTCGTGACGGAGACCTGCAATCGCCGGGGGGTTCTGGTTGAGAATGGAGTAGAACACCACCTGATCATATTCCCCCTTGAATGGCCGTTGACCGATGAGCATTTCGTAGAGCACGACTCCAACAGACCATAAATCCGACCTGTGATCGACCGGATCCCCTCCTGCCTGTTCCGGAGACATGTAGGCGACTGTACCAAGAGTCGATCCGACTGCAGTAATGACCGTCTGACCGCGAAGTTTTGATAGTCCGAAATCGAGGATCTTTGCCACGCCCTCGCCTGTCACGATGATATTCGCAGGCTTCACATCGCGATGGATGATCCCTTTTTGATGGGCGCTCGACAGCCCCCGCACTATCTGGAGAGCGATCTTTGTCGCCTCTTCAATCCTCAGGGGTCCCCGGTCAATTCTCTCCTTAAGTGTCTCCCCTTCGTAACAGGCCATCGCGATGAACCACTGGCCGTCCTCCGCCTCCCCGATTTCATAGACTGTGCAGATGTTAGGATGGTCAAATGAGGAAGCGGCCCGGGCTTCATTCATGAAGCGCTCTTTTGCCTGGACATCACGGGTCAGATCAGGCGTCAGGAACTTCAGAGCTACGAGGCGGTCAAGCTTGACGTCCAGGGCCTTGTAGACCACACCCATGCCGCCTGCGCCCAACTGCTCGAGGATCTTATAGTGAGAAACGGTCCGACCAATGAGGGAAACCAACGCGTTCCTTTTCGACAGAGTAGGGTAAAGTGTCCAACATCGATGTTTGAGAGGGTGCGCTCACGGGATATTTTTCACCGATGATTTCAAGTCCGTGACCGGTCTGTCAATCGAATGGATCAGGAAGTGCGGCGGGAGCGGCGGATCAATGACTGCAGCAATTCTGCGGCTTTTCGTCTTATGCAACTGTTGAGCCTGCTGAGCGTGAGAGGTGTGTTAAAGAACAGCGCAAGAGCCAAAAGACCGGCTCCCGAGCCTCAATATGCTGAGTTTGTTCATAAGTGTCAATTGCAGAAATGAGTTGCCTCTACAGATAGAATTGACGGTCGAATATCGGATAATCCGGGGACGGCAGGAGACTCAATGTTTACAGTAGTAGAGGCCCTGAGGCCCGCGGGAAAGGTCTGGGGGGTGCGCTGGCAGGAACGGCGATCCAACGCGCCAGGGAAGCTGGTTATGGACTCGCTTGCCCGAGTGCGCGACCGAACAGAACGGGGTGGCCGCCACGAGCGATCCGGTTGCTTACAAATGGTCCTGGATCAAAAACGCCAACGCGGTCTCAATAATGCCAACCGTGAAATAGCTGTATTGAAGAATATTCCTTCCGCCGATCATATTGACCTGAACGAAGATCCATATCATCAGGCCAAAACCGAGTACGGCACCGAGATAACCCGAAAGAAGGTGCTTTCGGAGGGTGAGAATGCCGCCAACAAGTTGTCCGATGCCGATTACAAGAAAGAGAATCATCCCCGGAACAAGGAAATCCGTAAAAGGTGTCCCCTTCAGCATGTCCGGATACATCTGCAAAAGTGTTCCCGTGGGAACGGCAATTAACATCGCACCACAGATCACCGCTCCCAGCCCCACCAGAAATTGGATGACACTCTGGGAAACGAATAGAGCGTTTTTCATAAGTGAGCACTCCGCCTTGGGCCGGCTTGCAATACCGGTTCATTGTGTAATGGCTTGATTAGTAGATGCGAGGTATAAATCGTTTCGTCGATGAACAGTTTTTCCCTATCCCCTTCCATGCGAGGCTTCAGCGAAGATTGCATGTGGAACACAATCTAACGATTGGCGATGTAGATTGTTCAACCGGGCGATAGTAATCACCAAACGGCCACACATGCTACACGCGCGAATAATCTGTACATTGGGCCAAGTTGCCATGTCAGGACATCCAGTATTGTTCAAGCAAGATTGGCCATCCTGGGGATGTGATTTACATAGACGATCATGACGATTATGAAAAGCGGGGTTAGTTGATTCTTCCAACCCACCGAAGTACCTTCTGGCATCCTCCGTCGGGCCAGAGCTGCGCCATGCTCTCCGCAGTCTTCACCCGGACAGTTTCCTCGATGATCGATTCGGCGGGTTTCCGTGCCGGGCATACAGCTTGTTATATCAACGCAATCGCAGACTTCGAAGGAGAAATCGTATGGAACACGGCACTCTTCCCCTTCGAGAGTTCCTGAGGATGCTCGCAGCGGACTTCCCCGCTGCGGCCATCGACTGGAGCGCTTTCCCTGTCGGCCCGGGCGGATTTCTCTTCGATGTTTCGCTGCACTCAACCACCGTCGGTGAACGGAACGGCGTGTGTGCTGCAGATCTCATTGGCGCCAGGACGTCGCTAACATCCTAGCAAATCGACATTCGTTTCAGTGAAGGTGTCCCATGGTCGGCCAGACGATTTCCCACTATAAGATCATCGAGAAGCTTGGCGAAGGCGGCATGGGCGTCGTGTACAAGGCCCAGGACACCAAGCTCGACCGCCCTGTCGCACTGAAGTTCCTTCCTCAACACATGACTTCGGATGCTGTGGAGAAAGAGCGTTTTGTCCACGAGGCGAGAGCCGCGTCGGCGCTCAATCATCCCAACATCACGACGATCTACGAAATTGATGAGGTCGAAGGGACAATGTTCATCGCGATGGAGTACTGCGAGGGGAGAACGCTTCGACAGATCGTTGAATCGGAGCAGCTTTCGATCAAGAAGGTGCTCGAAATCGGCATCCAGGTCTGCGAAGGCCTCGCGCTCGCGCACGAGAAGGGGATTGTCCAC
>PMJQ01000053.1:0-2939 GCA_003157485.1 Ignavibacteriota bacterium | reverse complement strand
CTCGGGACGGCATCCTATATGTCGCCTGAGCAGGCGCAGGGCGAGGACGTCGATCGCCGGAGCGATATTTTCTCGTTCGGGATAGTCCTGTACGAACTGCTGACAGGCCAGCTGCCGTTCCGTGGCGAACACCAATCAGCGATCACCTACTCAATCATCAACGAGGAACCCCAGCCACTGGCGCGATTCAATAACCGGGTTTCTCCGCGACTCGAGGAAATTGTGTCAAAAGCGCTTGCCAAAGACCGCGACGAGCGCTACCAGCATGCCGATGATCTTCTTGCCGACCTCCGGCGCGAAAGGAAAGCGCTCGAATACGTCAAATCAGGACAGGTGACGGCAGGTTCTCCCGTGCCGGAAAAACGACGACCGTCGACGTCACGACTTCTCAGGTATGCAATTGCCGCATCGGCGGTTGTCGCGGTGGCCGTACTTATGCTCATCTTCAATCCTTTTAACCTACAGATCGGTCAGCAGAGGAGCGTGGCAGGCGGGCAGAACTCGGTCGCGGTGATGTACTTTGAAAACATTCCTGATCCGGAGGACAAAGATCATACAGGAGAGATGCTCGTAAATCTTCTGATCACATCGCTCTCGCAGGCCAGGGGGCTGGATGTCATCAGCAGGGAGCGTCTCTACGACATTCAGAAGGACCTCGGTCACGGCGAGGCCAAATCCATCACGCCCTCGCTCGCAACGCAGATTGCCCAACGCGCAGGCGTGAAGACCATGCTGCTCGGGAGTGTCCTTCAGGAATCCCCTTCGCTTGCGGTTACAGCCCGCCTCATCGATGTGCAGAGCGGGAAGATCATCGGGTCCCAGCGACTGACAGGATACTCGGGCGAGCGAATTTTCGCCCTTGTCGATAGTCTCTCTGCGCTCGTGCAAGATGAATTGAAGGTGGGGTCTCCGACGGTCACAGGGGAGAAGTCTGTTGCTGAAGTGACGACGACATCTCCCGAAGCGTACCGTTCATATGTGGAAGGACTCGAACTCGGAATTAAATACTACTTTCCGGAGGCGAAGGCGGCCCTGGAGCGGGCAATCGAGCTGGACAAGAATTTCGCCATGGCGTACGTCGGTCTCACTGTGGTAAGAAGAGGCATGGGTGACTTCACCGGTGCAAGAGAGGCACTGGAAAAGGCATGGGAGCTTAGCGATCGGGTTGCTGAACGGGAGCGGTTGCAAATCGAGGCTGCATACGTTTCCACTGTCCAGCATGACTATCCGAAGGCCGCCGGAATCTTGGAACGGTTTCTGCAAGAGTATCCCCACGAAACGCTCGCTGCCGCGGATCTTCACGAAATCTATCTCGACCTCAGAGACTTTGATCATGCAAGAGGTGTTCTTGATCGTGCTCTGCCGACAAACCCGTTCGACAAAACTCTTCTGAACTTCCAGGCATACCTGCAGACGGGACTTGGACAGACAAATGAGGCACTGCGCACTATCGACCGCTATATCACACTTGCGCCGGCTGAGCCAAACCCTTACGACAGCAAGGGGGAAATCTTCCTCATGTCCGGCGAGCCTGACTCCGCGGTGTATTGGTTCAAGCGGGCAATCGCTCAGAGAGGTGACTTCACATCCTGCATGTCTGTAGGTCAGATTGCTCTCCTTCGCCGGAACTATACAATGGCTGCCGAGTATTTCGAGAGGCTAGGGTCAACTTCCGACCAACTGCAGAAGATCGAGGCAATAGCATCCCGTAGCCTGATCCCGGGCCATCGCGGCAGATTCACCGAGGCACGGGAGGGTCTTGTCGCTCTGCTTTCATCGAAGGAAGCTGAGAGATTCAGTGCCGAACAGATCGGCGTGATTCATGAGGCCGTCATAATAGTCTCATTTGAGGCGGGTGACTACGCTACGATGATGAAATACGCATCCGAGTATTCGCGGCAGTTGCACAGGAGTTCTTTCAATCCTCTCTACGGACGCGATTTTGTGGCGTGGGCGCTTATGAAAGGAGGACAAACTGAGCGCTCATTGCAGCTCTTCAATGAGATTGCCAAGATAAAGGCGGAAGATTTCCCTCGCGCTCACCGCACAGCTGAGGCTCTTGCCGGCCTCCTTGCCTATGAACAGGGGAAGTTCGAGGAATCTCGTACCCATTTTGCAGAGGAACTGCAGCAGGAATTCCCCAACCACATGCCACAGTACTTCTATGCCGTGGCACTCCTGAAGACCGGCCGGACCGCTGATGCGATACAAGAGCTCCAACGGATGACCTGGATGAGTCCAATCTCATATCCTCCGATCAGTCTTCGCGGTCTCACAACGTATATGTACTGGCCCATCGCGGCCGTCAAGGCACACTATTGGCTCGGCATTGCATATGAGCAACAGGGCGAGAATGCGAAAGCAATCAAGGAGTACAAATCGTTCCTTGAGACCTGGAAGGACGCCGAGAAGGAATGGCCGGAGATGGCGGATGCGAAGGCAAGGCTGAAACAGCTAACAACGGCCGGGCACTGAACGGGTGGTTCGCCCGAACCTGTCGCGCGATACTACGGCGAGCCCGGCGGAACGGCAGTGGTGCAGACATACCTCTACTCTTCAGATCATTTCCGCATTGCGGCCAGTTTTTTGAACAGGTCGATTTCCGCTTCGCTCAGGTTCTGGGGGATCTGAATCGTCACCTTCACGAACAAATTCCCATGCTCATCTTTCTTCCCGTAGACCGGCATCCCAAGGCCCTTGAGCCTCAGCTCAGTCCCGTTCTGCGTCCCCTTCGCTATATCGACCTTGATCGCGCCCTTGAGCGTCTTCACATGAGTCTTCCCCCCGAGCACAGCGGTATACAAATCGACAGGAAGCTCACGGTTTAGATCGTTCCCTTTGCGCTCAAATTCGGGATCCGGAGAGATCCTTATGGTGAGATAGAGGTCACCGGGCGCACCGCCGTTCATTCCCGGCCCCCCCTTCCCCGGAATTCTTAG
>PMJQ01000089.1 GCA_003157485.1 Ignavibacteriota bacterium | reverse complement strand
GGGGGGGGGGACGAAGCCGGTGATCATGAGCGTCAGGGGGGAGGACCTTGCGACGCTTCAGAATCTTGCCGGGAGGGTCGAGGCGATCGTCCGGTCGACGCCGGGTGCGGTGGATGTCGAAAACAGCCTCGAGACGTCGAAGCCCGAGATGCGGATCCGGATCGACAGGGAGAAAGCCTCCGATCTGGGCGTCAACGTCGGCCTCATCGCCACCGGGATCCGGGCCATGGTGGACGGTGTCGTCGCAACGCAATATTCGGAAGGGGGGGACCAGGTCGATGTCCGCGTCCGCCTCACGAAGGAGGACAGAACGTCCCTGGAGAGCATCAGAAACCTCACGATCAAAGGGTCGAACGACGCCCCCAATCANNGGCCCCTCGAAGATCAACAGGTTTGACAGGCAGAGGGAGATCCGGATCGACGCGAACACGTCAGGACGCCAGCTCGGGGAAGTGCTCGGGGACATCATGAAAGGGACCCGGGCGCTGGACGTGCCGTTCGGGTACGCCGTCGGCGTGACGGGATCGGGCGAAATGCAGGCCCAGTCGTTCCTCAATATCTTTATCGCACTCGCGCTTGCAGTCGTGTTCGTGTACATTGTGCTTGCGGCCCAGTTTGAGAGCTTCGTCCTTCCGTTCTCGATCATGCTCGCGCTCCCGATGTCGCTGATCGGCGCGGTGTTCGCGCTCCTGGTGTTCGGCAGCTCGCTCTCGACGATTTCGCTTATCGGGATTATCATGTTGATGGGCCTTGTCACGAAGAACGGCATTCTCCTCGTCGACTATGCAAACGTCCTGCGCGACCGGGGGATGGACAGGACCCGTGCGCTCGTAAGCGCGGGAGCGACCCGTCTCCGTCCGATCCTGATGACAACGTTTGCGATGATCTTCGGGATGATGCCGGTTGCGTTCGCCGTGAGCGAGGGGAGCGAGTTCCGCTCGCCGATGGGGCAGGCGGTCATAGGCGGGCTCATTACATCGACGCTCCTCACGCTTTTCCTCGTCCCCGTCGTCTACTCGCTCATCGATGATTTCTCGCTTCGGAAGATCCTCATCTCGCTGAAGGGGCTGCGCGCCCGCCGTCACCTCGGCGATATCACTCCCCCGGCGACAAGTGCAACGAGCACGGATCCCAGAACGATCCGGTAGGAGACGAACGGGAGCGTTGTGTATTTCACGAGGTAGTTGAGCAGCCAGCTGATCGCGGCATAGCCGACGACGGCGGAGACGAGCGTGGCAACCGCCAGATTCAGTATCCCGAAATGAAGCACATTCTCTCCGGCTTTCATTAGCTCCGACAGTTTGTACAGTTCGAGCAGGCCGCCTCCAAGAACGGCGGGAATGCTGAGCAGGAATGAGAACCGCGCTGCCGCCCCCCGGCGGAGTCCGAGGAAGAGCGCGGCGGTGATTGTTGTCCCGGAGCGTGATGCTCCGGGGATCAACGCCACGACCTGCGCAAACCCGATCACAAGTGCATCCTTCCACGTGATATCCCCCAGCGAGCGGACGTGCTGAGCGCCTGCTTCTGCAAGCCACAGGAAGAGCGCCAGCATGACCATGCTGTATCCGATGAACATCATGCTCTTTGTGAGATATCCCTCGATTACGTTTTCAAATGCATACCCCACGATGGCGACGGGGAGTGTGCCGAGCACCATATAGAGTACCATCCTCGAATCCCGTGAGTATCCTGAAAATCCTTTTCCTCCTCCATGTGTGGCGACGTCCCGGAAGAACGCCACTGTCATCTCCCAGAGATCCCCCGCAAAATACAGGAGGAGGGCGGAGAGTGTCCCGAGCTGGATGACCGCGATGAACGCTGTCCACGCTTCCGGATGATCGGCGGGGATCAGCCCCAGGGCCTTGCCGACGATTGTGAGATGTGCGGTGCTGCTCACGGGGAGAAACTCACTCAGCCCCTGAATGATACCAAGGAGAACTGCCTGGAGTACAGACAAGATTGCCTCGATCTGTTGAGGTTGATTGATGAGAGACGTTGGTTTGATGACGCGATGAAAGGAGTGAACCGTTGCAAACATACGCACAAACGTCCGAAGAATCATCATCCACGGGCCTGAATATACTCAAAAAACCCCGCGGTGTGATCTGCATCATCAAATCTGCGGGTGTGCCGAATCCGTGAAGCAGCGGGGAACCAGCGCGACAATTCTTGCGGAATTCCACCGTCACCCGGCGAGAGTCCTCATATTCCTGTATGGATTTCGGCGAACCACTCAAGGAACGTTGCGAAGGTCGTGCGGAGGGAAATATCTTCAACAAGTCAATGGAATGACAAGGCGGGTTTTCTCCTTTCGGAAAATCCTGTGGGTACGCTCCCCCATGGTCTAATGGCTCTCAATTCGGAAAAAAGTTCCCTGCGCGGCCATCCGAAGGGGCGCACATTCAAATGTGTTTCGAATACATGATATTCTCGGGAGATTTGGAAGATCCGGAAGGTCTTGATTACACACTGCTTTTTCCGTATGATGGAGCCCCGATCCTCATGAATCCCCTCAGCCAACAATCAGAGGCCGCCCATGATCGCCGCACGACGGCACGCTGCACACTCCCGCGCGGCGGTGGTTCTTATTCTTCTCTGCAGTGTGATATTCGGAGGGCCCGCAATGAACGCGTCAGCACAGACCAAACAGGCGGTGCCGGATGACAGGCCGGTCACAATTGAGTACTACTACAAGGTGAAATGGGGGTTTGCGGACGAATTCATCCGGTTGTTCAAAAAGAACCACTACCCCTCCCTCAAAAAGCAGATCGAAATGGGGCGGATACTGCAGGTGAGCGCTGTGACGCCGCGGTTCCACAACACCGAAGACGGGCGGTGGGACTACCGGGTCACGATCACGTTTAAGAATGCCGCGGTCGCATTCGGTGACTTCGATGCCGAACCTCTCAACAGGGAGCTCTGGCCGGACCAGGACACATTCAAGAGAGAGGAGCAGCGCCGCTTCGAAATTCTCCTCGCTCACTGGGATCTCCCCCTTGGCACGCTCGACCTCGACAAGAAGTAGGAACGGCATTGTGTATTGCTCTCAAGCGTTGGACCAGGCCTGCAACCCGTCACCGTGGCCGCAGGCGTTTGTGTGCCGGACCGCCTGCACGCGAGCCGGACGAAGCAATGAATCTCAGGAAGGAAAAACTCCCATGCACCCCCGGTTGAACCCGTTCTGTGATAGCCCGAACATTCGAATAACCACAGTTGCTGCGCTCTTTCTTATGGCCTGTCTCTTCGCTATGACCGCAATCTCGGGAGCTCCTCCTGCCGGCGGAAGCGCGAGGAACACGGAGAATATCTGCGGGGGTTGGCGGTTTCATCTCGGCGATGTGCAGAACGGACAGGCGCCCTCATTCGACGATTCCGGGTGGAGACTCCTTGATCTGCCGCATGACTGGAGCATCGAAGGCGAATTCAACAAGGACAATCCGTCCGGCGTGAACGGGGGAGCGCTCCCCGGCGGCATGGGATGGTACAGGAGAACGTTCACACTTCCTGATGCGGAGAAGGAAAGACTGGCGTTCGTCCAGTTCGACGGAGTTTACAGGAAAAGCGAAGTGTGGATCAACGGCCACTACCTCGGTAAGCGGCCGTACGGCTACTCATCGTTCGAGTACGAGGTCACTCCCTGGCTCAGGTATGGGGGGGGCGCAAACGTGCTCGCCGTGAAAGTCGACAACTCGGAGCAGCCAAACTCACGGTGGTACTCAGGTTCGGGGATTTACAGGAATGTCTGGCTGACAACGACGGACAAAGTCTTCGTCGATCACTGGGGGACGTTTGTAACAACGCCGGAGGTAAGCCGGAACGCTGCAAGGGTGAATGTCAGGACCAGAATCAGAAACGTCCTGCACAGCAATCAAACGTTTACGCTGAAAACGGTCNNGACAGAAGCGGGAAAGAGGTCACGGGTGCAAGTTCGGAAGGGATCGTTCACGGTGATTCCATGTATGAAGTCATACAGGATTTCGTTGTCCGGAATCCTGAACTCTGGTCGGTGGACAGCCCGGCCCTCTACAGTGCGGCATCGACTGTCGAGCGCGGGAGCAATGCCGGTGACAGAATTGCGACCACGTTCGGTATCCGCTCGTTCGCATTCGACGGCGCGAAAGGTTTCTCCCTCAACGGCGAGCCGATGAAAATCTTCGGCGTCTGCGACCACCATGACCTTGGGTGTCTTGGAGCCGCGATCAACACCCGAGCACTGGAGAGGCAGCTTCAGATCCTGAAATCCATGGGCTGTAACGGCATACGGACGTCGCATAATCCGCCCGCGCCTGAGCTTCTCGATCTGTGCGACAGTATGGGCTTCGTCGTGATGGATGAGGCCTTCGATATGTGGGCCAAGGAAAAAACGCAATTTGACTACCATCTCGATTTTGCCGGGTGGCACCGGAGGGACCTGGAGGACATGGTCCTTCGGGACAGGAACCATCCGAGCATCATCCTCTGGAGCATCGGCAACGAAATTGGGGAACAGTGGGATAGCAAAGACACGAGCGGAATGGTCATGACGAGGGAGCTCGTCGGGATCGTAAAGAACCTGGACACCTCCCGCC
This sequence comes from Ignavibacteriota bacterium, assembly GCA_003157485.1. Classification (GTDB taxonomy): domain Bacteria; phylum Bacteroidota; class Ignavibacteria; order UBA10030; family UBA6906; genus Fen-1273. Next base: position 1,313 of record PMJQ01000089.1, on the reverse strand, counting down.
CGGTGTTATCAAATTGCAACGACGACAAGGCCGACAACAATATTATCCGGTCGGGGGCCCTCGACATCATCGGGTTCAGCTACGGTCACAATGATTATCACCTCTTCCCGGAACGGTTCCCGGGTCAGAAGTTCATCGGTTCCGAAACGACATCGGCGCTCGAAACCCGCGGTCACTATGATATGCCATCCGACAGCATCCGCCGGTGGCCGACAAGGTGGGACAAGCCGTTCGCCGACGGCAATCCTGACAACACAGTATCCGCATACGACAACGTCAGCGCACCCTGGGGGGCTACTCACGAAGAAGGGCTGAAGCTCGTGAAGAAGTACGACTACATCTCGGGGATGTTCATCTGGACGGGGTTCGATTACCTGGGTGAGCCGACACCCTACGGATGGCCTTCGCGCAGTTCCTATTTTGGCATCGCGGACCTGGCGGGTTTTCCGAAAGACGTGTACTACATGTACAAGAGCGAATGGACAAAAGACCCCGTCCTCCACATCTTCCCGCATTGGAATTGGAAAAGAGGACAGATCATTGACATCTGGGCATACACAAACTGCGATGAAGTGGAGCTGTTTCTGAACGGCAGGTCGATGGGGATCAGGAAGAAGACGGGCGACCAGCTTCACCTCATGTGGCGGCTCACGTACGAACCGGGGACGCTGAGGGCGGTGGGCCGGAAGGGAAGCGCCACGTTGACCGACGAAGTCAGGACTGCCGGGCCCGCCGCGAAGATCGTTCTCGAGCCCGACAGGAACGTTATTGCCGGGGACGGGAGAGATCTCTCATTCGTGACGGTAAAGGTCCTCGACGAGAAGGGGACGCTTGTGCCTGATGCCGGCAACATGGTTCATTTCAAACTTTCAGGAGAAGGGAAGATTGCCGGCGTGGATAACGGCTCAGAGACTGATCTCGGGCCATTCAAAGCGGATTACCGGAAGGCGTTCAACGGGCTGGCTCTCGTCGTGGCGCAGTCGGCAGGGAAGCCTGGAAAGATAAGAATTGAGGCCACGTCCGACGGACTGAAACCCTTCGCGATCGATATCGAAGCCAGGTGAACACGGTGGAACATCGAACGATTTCCCGCCGCACCCTGCTCTGCTTCATGGCCCTCGCCTTCTTCGGGGCGGGGTAGGATATGCCGTAACAGGCTGATGCATCTGCAGGGATTGCGTTTCCTCTGCGTTTGGTTTAGATTGTGGGCGTCGCGTGATTCTTTGAGAGCCTCTTCAGCTATCTTGTCACACAGGATGGGGGAAGGGGCTTTCGTATGTAATCGAAAGAAGTGCGTACGTGGGGGTACTAGC
>PMJQ01000207.1:3564-5021 GCA_003157485.1 Ignavibacteriota bacterium | reverse complement strand
GATCATGGGGGATGACACGATACGCGTGAGCGCAACGTGCGTCCGTGTTCCCGTCTGGGGGGGGCACAGCGAGTCGGTAAACGTGGAATTCGAAAGACCGTGCGACGTCGCAGCCGCGCGCGAGGCCCTCCGGGCGGCTCCCGGCGTGATCGTCCGCGACGATCCCGGGGCGTCGGAGTACCCGATGCCCGTCGACGCATGGGACACCGATCCGGTCTACGTCGGACGGATACGGCGCGACCCGACAGTTGCGAGCGGACTCAATCTCTGGGTCGTTGCCGACAATCTCCGGAAGGGCGCGGCAACAAATGCCGTGCAGATCGCGGAAGAATGGATCAAAGGCCAATAGGAACGGAACGCCAGATGAAAACGACACGGATCCTCTTCTCGCTCGCGCTCATCGCCGTGCTTGCGGTGGTTCTCCCGTCATGCCTTCTGATCCGGACGACGGAGCACAGGATCAGGCTGAACGAGAACGGGAGCGGGGAAGCGATGATGCGTCTCATCGACATACGCTCGGACGGGAAGACGGACTCCGCGCTTGCGCGGGACTATTCCATCATGATGGCGTCGGTCCAGAAGGAGGGGGTGGTCGAATTCGAGAAGGGGGGGAGGAAGGTGACGTCAAAGCAGTTCTCCGCCGGCGGCGACACGCTGAGCGCGGAGATCATCTACACGTTCCCGAATCTTGACCAGGTCGAAGGGCTCAAGGTGAAGAAGGACGAACTGTTCGTCGTCGTGAGCGACGGGCGGGAGATCGTCAGGACGAACGGGAGCGTCCAGACGTGGGCCAAAAACTCGCGCAGGATCGTCTGGCCGCGCGATGCGAAACGCCTGATGTACCAGATCCGGGAAAAAACGCTCCCGGAATCCGCGTCGCTCGCGCCCCTGTACCTGAAGTTCGGTTCCAACCCTCCGGAAGGAGCGCAGTAACATGGATGACGGCTCCGCGCACAGCAGGCAGAAGACCGTTGCCGCGATTGTCGATGTCTGCCGTCGTCTGGCCGCCTTGGGGATCATCTCATGACGCGAAAAATCCGGATCGGGATCATCTTCGGCGGGCGTTCCGGGGAGCACGAGGTGTCTCTCGTCTCCGCGACGGCGGTCATGAACGCCCTGGACAGGGAGAAGTACGATGTCGTCCCGATCGGCATCACCCCCGAGGGCCGCTGGATCAGTTCATCCCGGGCCCTGGGGATGCTGAAGGACAAAGCTGCGCTGGACCGCGAGCCGGAGAAGTTTCTCGTTCCCGAGCCCAACAGACGCGGGCTCGTGTCCGCGGAGGGGAACGGGGATGGACCGTTGTCGCTTGACGTTGTCATTCCGCTTGTCCACGGGACATACGGTGAGGACGGGACGCTCCAGGGATTGCTCGAGCTTGCGAATATTCCCTACGTGGGGGCGGGCGTTCTCGCCTCCGCCGTCGGCATGGACAAGATCATTCAGAAGATGATATT
>PMJQ01000207.1:0-3512 GCA_003157485.1 Ignavibacteriota bacterium | reverse complement strand
GCGCTCAGGCTCGCCGCGGAGTTCGACAGGAAGGTGATCATAGAGCAGGGAGTGAAGAACGTGCGCGAGATCGAGTGCAGCGTCCTCGGCAACGACGCGCCCGAGGCTTCCGTCCCGGGGGAGGTCATCCCTTCAAACGAGTTTTACGATTATGACGCCAAATACGTCGACGGAAAATCGGCGTCCGTCATCCCGGCCAGAATTCCGGCCGCCGTGGCGCGGAAGATCAGGGAGACCGCCGTCCGCGCGTACGCGGCAATCGACTGCGCCGGGATGGCGCGCGTGGATTTTTTCCTCACGAAGGGGAAATCCAGAATCTACCTGAATGAGGTAAACACGATACCCGGATTCACCGCGATAAGCATGTATCCGAAAATGTGGGCGGCGACCGGCCTGTCGTTCGGCGCGCTCCTTGACAGGCTGATCGCTCTGGCGATGGAACGGCACGGCCAGATGAACGCGCGGCGCACGTCGTACACTCCTGCGAAGGAGTGGTACAGGTCTTAAGGGTGCATCCACGATGGACAACCTCTTCTACAGAAAGAAAAAAGGGCGGCCGGATCTCCGGGCGCTCGCCCGAAAAATGCTGAAAAACAGGCGCCTGATGCTTGCGCTGATTGTCGGCATTCCCGTGGCGGGCTTCGTCGTCTTCGGCAACCACGGCATACTCCACCGGTTCAGGCTCCAGCAGAGGAAGGCGGATCTCGAAATGCAGATCCGCGCCGGGGAGGCGGAGCGGAAAGCGCTCGAACTCGAATCGAAAAAGCTCGACACCGACAAGGCCGAAATAGAAAAAGTGGCGCGTGAGAAGCACCACATGGCGCGTGAGGGGGAGCAGGTGTACAGGGTTACCCCGGCGAAATAGCACCCTTGAGTCCCATGGATCTCTTCGGTTCACCCCCGGCGCCCGGCGCGTCCCCACTGGCCGAGCGGGTCCGCCCTTCCACACTCGACGGATTTGTGGGACAGGAACACCTCCTCGGTCCCGGGAAGCCGCTGCGCGTCCTCATTGAGAACGACACGATCTCGTCGATGATCTTCTGGGGACCGCCGGGAACGGGGAAGACCACGCTGGCGCGGATCATCGCGGCACACACGAAGGCGGAATTCTTCCAGCTCAACGCCGTCTCCTCCGGCGTCAAGGACGTGCGGGAGGTGATCGAGCGCGCGCAGACGAACCGGANNGTGATAACGCTGATCGGCGCCACGACGGAAAATCCCTCATTTGAAGTCATCTCTCCGCTCCTCTCGCGCAGCCGCCTCTACACGCTGCAGCCTCTGACGGACGCTCACCTCAACCGGATCATCGACCGCGCGCTTGCGGAGGACCCCGTCCTCAGGGAGAGCGCCGTCGCCGTCGAAGACCGTGAGGATCTCATACTCCTCTCGGGGGGCGACGCACGAATGATGCTGAACGGACTCGAGACCGCGATCCGCCTCACCGCCCCGCGTCCCGACGGCGGGAGGACCGTGACGAAGAAGGAGATTGAGGAGGCGTTCCAGCGCAAATACGTCAGGTACGACAAGGGGGGCGAAGAGCATTACAACATCATCTCCGCGTTCATCAAGAGCGTGCGCGGGAGCGACCCCGACGCCGCCGTCTATTGGCTGGCGCGGATGCTCGAAGGAGGAGAGGACCCGAAGTTCATCGCCCGCAGGATGATCATCCTGGCGTCCGAAGACATCGGGAACGCCGCGCCCGGCGCGCTGACGCTTGCGACCTCGTGCTTCACCGCGGTGGACTACATCGGCATGCCGGAAGCGAGGATCGTTCTCTCCCAGACGGCGACATACCTGGCGTCGTGCAACAAGAGCAACGCCGCGGTCGCCGCGATCGGCGCGGCGATCGACGACGTCCGCAGCCTTCCCGACGCGCCGGTGCCGCTCCACCTGCGGAATGCGCCGACGAAAATGATGAAGGACATGGGCTACGGCGCGGAGTACAGGTACAGCCATGACTTCGAGCGAAATTTCGTCGAACAGCAGTATCTTCCCGATGCGCTGAAGGAGAAGATCTATTACGCCCCGACGGACAACGGGGAAGAGAAGAACATCAGGGCGAGGCTCAATTCCTGGTGGAAGAAAAAGCAGCGATGAGCCGGATCCCGCCACATGTCTTCCTCCTTGCCGCGTGCGTCCTGCTGTCCCTCCCCGTGACGGCGTTTGCCCAGACCGCGAAGTCCCGTGATACGCTCGGAGCGGGGCGTCGCGATTCCACGGCGGCGCGCGACACCTCCGCGGCCAGGAGAGACTCGCTCAGGGCCGCCGGGTCCTCCTCGGGGATCGACTCCACCGTCACGTACCTCGCCAGAGACTCCGTCCGGTACGACCTGAAATCCCGCACGATGTTCATGTTCGGAAAGAGCGACATCAGGTACCGAGAGCTCGGCATGAAGGCCGAGAACATCAACATCAACTGGACGACGTCGCTCCTCGACGCGCAAGGGGTCAGGGACACGTCCGACACCACGGGGAAGAAAATGCGGGGGCTCCCCGAGCTTGTCGACGGCCCCGAGGTGTACCACGGACAGACGATTCTGTATGACTTCAGGACCAAGAGGGGGAAGATCGACCTGGGAAAAACGGAGATGGACAAATCCCTGTACTACGGCGATGAAATCAAGAAGGTCGAAAGCGACGTCCTGTTCGTCAGGGACGGCAAATTCACGACATGCGATCTCGAGCATCCCCATTACTATTTCGGCAGCCCCGAAATGAAGGTCATGGTCAAGGACAAGATCGTCGCACGGCCGGTCTACCTGTACATCGCGGACGTGCCGGTCTTCGCCCTCCCCTTCGGCATATTCCCGAGCGAGCGCGGGCGCCGCTCCGGGATCATCGGACCGGCATTCGGCCTGAGCACGCGGGGGAGATACCTGACGCACCTCGGCTATTACTGGGCGATGTCCGACTATACCGACATCGCGTTCAAAGCCGACGCGTACTCCGGCGGAAGCTACACGCTTTACAGCGACTTCAACTACAGGCTCAGATATGAGTTCGAGGGGGGCCTCAACGCCTCATTCGGCAAAGTCATCTCCGGCGAGAGGGGCGATCCCGCCTACAGCCAGGTGCAGGAGTTCAACGTCTACTGGCATCATAACCAGGATTTTGATCCGACGGCGCACCTTGCGGTCAACTTCACGTTTACGAGCGGATCCTATTACCAGAACACGAGCTTCAACCTGTCCCAGCTCCTGCTGCAGGACGTCATATCGAACGCAACGTTTACCAAATCGTGGGACGAAGCCCGGACGAGCATGACCGCCAACATCTCCAGGGATCAGAATCTGACGTCGGGAGTGACGAGCACCGTGCTCCCGGATATCAGGATCGACCGGGCGCAGACGTTCCCTTTCAGGTCCGCCGACAGGAAAGCAGGGTCGAGCGCGCTCACGTGGTATGAGATGATCGCGTTCACGTACTCCGGTGAATTCCGGGACCTGCAGAGCAAGACGATCAACGCGACGCAGCCCGACTCGGGAGCGTTCAGCTTCGACAACAGGCGGGGG
>PMJQ01000141.1 GCA_003157485.1 Ignavibacteriota bacterium | reverse complement strand
AGCTACGCCAGCAGGCAAAACCATGCGCCCCCCGTCACCCCTCTCGAACAAGCGGCGGGTAATCACTGAGCCTGCAATGGGTTAGTTCCGCAGCAATCCGGCGGCACTGTTGGGATTTGAGAGCTGAGCATATAAATATAACAAATTGCAGTTCAGAGTCAACATTAAACTGCATCGGAATGGCCAGCGAAGGGGGTTTTCTGCCGGTTTTCTAGTGCGGCAGAAGCCCCGCAAGGCGCCGCGCGCGGGGGGAGGGAGAATCGAACAAACCGGCCTTTTCCAGACATTTTGAGGCTTCCCCGGAGTCGTGAAGGAGGAGGAGGAAGTACTCACCCCTGGAGATGCAGGCGTCGGCGTAGAGCTTCCGGATCATGTCCTCGAGCCTCCCTCTCCGGGAAAATGGACGGTAGGAAAAATCCGGGAGGGGCGGAGGGATCTGCCCCGCTCCCGCGGTCAGGCGAAACGCCAGCCCCTCCGGCACCCTGAAGAGACCGCGCGTGAATTCGGGCTCAATCTCCTCCGTCACGTACACGGGATGGGTAGGGAGGCTGCGGCGGATAAATGACTCGACCATCGCGACATACGTCGCCTGGATCCGCGCCGGGTCGTACGGGAGACCGTGCTCGAAGAGATCCACCTGGGCCAGAAAGGCGCTCACCTCGGCTCTCGAGGCGGCGATGAGCCATGGGCGGCGGCTTTCAAGTTCCCTGATGTACCAGGAACGCCTGAGGAGCTCCTTGTCGATCACCGTCACGTCGGGCCGCATACCGGCGACCAACTGATCGTAGTATGACGCCGACACCCAGTAGTCCCACTGGTAGGAGATGATCACGGCATCAGGCCTGAGGGAGGAGAACATGTCCGCCGTGTAGTCCTCGACCAGGTGATCGTTGCTCTCGTCGGCGTCCCGATAATTCGCGACGAGCGGAATCAGCGACACTCCGAGTATGAGCAGGGGGATCGCCGCGTTCGCCCGGGGAATACGCTTCGCGGCGAGCCCCGCGAGCGCCGAGAGACCCACAGCCGCGGTCAGCCCCAGGCAGATGTAGGCCAGAAGGAAATATGAATCGATGTCATGGATGTCGTAGTTCGCCGCGTAGAAGATGCAGAAAAGGAACAGGAGCGCGACGCCGGCGGCGAGGCGCCGGTTCCCCCGCCAGAGCGCGAACGCGCCCGCCGCGGAAAGTAGAAGTCCCGCGTACGCAAATTCGCCCATCAGGGTTCCCAGAAAATAGAAAAGCTGCCTTCCCACGACATCCATCGAAGAGAACATCCATACCTGATACTGTTTTCCGGAGAGGTGCCAGAAGAAGCGCTCCGGCGTGACGGCGTATCCCCAGTTCAGAACAGGCGTGCGCGATGCGCGCAGGGGGATGTACGCGTAGAGCGAAAGCCCGGCGAGGAAAGGAATCGCCATCCTGGCAAGCAGGTTCCATGACGAGCGCGATCCCCCCCGCCGCGCGAAGTACATGTACAGGAGCCCCGGGGCGAGAAAAACCGTCGTCATATGATTTGTAAACGCCAGACCGACGGCATAGGCGAAAAGATACCAGTCTCTCCGGCCAGAGACTTCTCCATGGAGGGGGAACGCCGCGCGAAGGAACAGGAGAAGGAGGATCGACACAAGGAGAAGGTGGAGCGGATAGACTTCCACCGCGACCGCCTGGGACCAGTACGTCGCGGAGAATGCGAGAATCAGGGCGCCCCCCGCCGCGGACGCCGTTGCAAATGCCGCATCGGATTCCCTCCCCCTCCCCGAGAGGAGCACTGCGCGCCGGAAGACGAGAACGAATATCCCCGCGGCCGCGGAACAGAAGAGCGCGGCCATGACGTTCAGGCGGCCGACCTGCCGGGCCGGGACCGGGAGATGCGAGAATATCCATCCGAGGAGCGTGAAAAGCGGATACCCCGTGGGGTGGGCAATGCCGAGCCTGCAGGCGACAGTCGAGAGCTCGCCGCTGTCGATAAACCCGAGACCGGGGGCAACGGTGAGTGCATAGACTGCGAACACCCCTGCGCCTGTCAGAAACGCCGCAACGCCGGGGCGGCCGGAGAGTCCCTTCATCGTTCCCCCGCCGCCGCCGGAGTGAGAGGGCGGCCGAGAAACGATGCGATCTCCAGAAACTCGAGCCTGACGCGTTTCATTGTCGCCTTCACACGCGATTCCAGCGCGGGGCCGGACGAGCCGTCATACAGCCGCGCGAGGCGCTCGAGCTTCTCCCCCGACGGGAGAACCGAGCCCCTCTCTTCGAGACCGATGCGCATGAGCAGCTCGAGCCTCCTGTACATGGCGTACGCGGAAGCCAGGAACGCTCTCTCGCCGGGCATCCCCGGGGGGAACCAGGCGTGCTTCAGTATCGCGCCGACCCTCCCTCCCCTCAACTCCGGGTTCGAACCCCCGAACCGGAGCTGCACCATCTGCACGATGAATTCCAGGTCCGCCATCCCCCCGGCACCGAGTTTCAGGTCCGCGAAGTCCCCTCCGCGGATCCGGCTCCGCGTTTCCATCGCACGGCGCATTGCAACGATCTCCTCCCCCCACCCGGCGGGGAAGGACGCGCCGTACACCCACGCATCAACCAGAGAGGAAACGTATCCTCCGACGGCACCGTCTCCGGCCACGAACCGGAGACGGGTGAGCGACTGGCGTTCCCAGAGCGATGCGCGAGTTGAGATGTACTTTGCATACGACGCAGCTTCCACGACAAGCGGCGCGCTCTTCCCTTCCGGCCGGAGCCGGACATCCGCCTCGTACATCCTCTCTCCCGATGGGGATGCGGTCACACCGGCGAGTACACGTTCCGCCATCTGCTCCTGGAGCGGCCGCACGGAATCGCCGGCATCCCCCGCGACAAAGAGAAGATCCAGGTCGGCATCAAATGCGAGCTCTTCCGTCCCGAATTTTCCGAGCGCGAACACCGCAAGCGGGGGGAGCGATTTCTTTCCCCTTTTGCGCGCAGCCGCATACGAGCCCGCAACAACCGCCGAAGCGATCGCAGAGATTTCCGCGGTCAGACTGTCGTAATCGGTGAACCCGAGCACGTGACGCAGACCGGCCATCAATTCGTTCCGTGATTTGAATGCGGCGGCGGCATCGGGAGACGGGGGGGTGAGTTCCCCGGGGGAGTCGAGCCCTTCGCGCTCGGATGAGACGAGTTCAAGGAGAAGCGGCTGCCTCCCGAGCTCCCTCGCGAACCGTGGACTGACGGCACATAAAGTGATCACAAACTTTCTGAATCCGGAATCGCCGAGCTGTTCGTAGAGAAGATGAGGGAGAGGCTGCGCTGTCGCAAGGAGCGTGAGCGACATGAGCGTCAGATCCGGATCAGGAGTCGTACTGATCCCATCAAAGAGAAGAGGGGCAACGGACGCGAGTGCTCCCCTGGCACGCAGGTCCGACGGGGGGATTCCGGCGGGGGCCCCCCCCCTTGCAAGGAGCCTGATGTTCTGCGCCGCACGGGCGGCATCGTGAAACCCCATGTCCCGGACCGCCCGGACGAGGGACTGTTCATCAAGCGCCCCCGCGATGACTTCAGCGATGCCGCCGCCGGATCCGGACGGCCCGGCACCGAGCACCTGCACGAAAATTTTCCTGACCGCCGCAAGGTTCGCGTCGAGTGCGCGCCGGAGCTCGGCGGCGCCGGAGAGACCCGTCCTCCGGGCGAGGACCTCAAACGCACGGCCGTCGGATGGGATCGTGTGCGTCTGCGTGTTGAGCATCATCTGCAGCCGGTGCTCGATCGTCCTGTAAAGGATGTACGCATCGTGAAGCACCGCAAGCTCCTCCGCGGCAAGGAGGTTCTGAGCGTGGAGAGCGGAGAGCGCGCCGAGCGTGTTGGCCTCGCGCACCTCCCTGGTTGTCCCTCCGCTTATAAGCTGGAGCGTCTGGGCGATGAATTCGATGTCACGTATCCCTCCTGCCATGAGCTTGATGTTCGGCTCGCCGGCGACCTCCGCTTCGATACGCGATTTTATCCGCGCGACGGAAGCGGCGGGGTGCTCGGCGAGCGAGCGGGGATAGACGAACGGCTCGAGGTTCTTCAGGAACTCGGTTCCCAATGCGACGTCACCCGCGACCGGCCTGGCCTTTATGAGCATCTGGCGCTCCCAGAGCTCCCCGCGCGACTCATAGTGGGCCAGATACGTTTCCATCGAGAGTGCCAGGGGGCCTGCCCCCGCGTTTGGGCGGAGGCGGGTGTCCACCCTGTAGAGGTGTCCTTCGCTCGAGGGCTGTGAGAGATTCCGGACGAGCCGCGCAGCGAGCCTGTTATAGTATGCATCGGCGCCGGACGCTCCGCTCTCTCCGTCTGCCGGAGGATCCCCGAAGACGAATATGATGTCGATATCGGAGCTGTAATTCAGCTCGTTCCCCCCGAGTTTCCCCAGACCTATGACACAGAACCTTTCAAGAGGGCGGTCCCCGACCGGTTCTCCCGCCTGATCGACCGAAATGCGGAGGGCGGCGTCGACGACCGCCCCGGCAAGCGCTGAGAGCTGGGCGGCCGCGGAAGGAAGATCCGCCATGCCGAGTATGTCCTGCGCGCCGATCCGGAGGAGCTCCCGGCGGTGGAGTCGCTTGAGGGCATCAAGCCGTTTTTCCGGCCTCCGGAACATGTCGAGGACGCGTTCGATTTCCGGAAGGAGTCCGGCGGATGTGACAGGCGAGGTGAGCACACCGGCAGACGTGAGCCAGCGGAAGAGCTCGGGCTCGCGCACAAGCACATCGGCAAAATAACGGGAGTAGCCGAGGAGGCTGAACAAGAGATCGCCGTAAGCGGGGTACCCGAGTATGTCGTTGAAGAGCCCCGCTCCCCCGAATGCGGTGCCGACAAACCGGAGGAAACCCGTCAGCGCCAAATCGGGATCGGTGGAAGATTTCAATCCCCGCAGTAGCGACGCGGAGAATTCGGGGAGCGTATACCGGCTCCCCGAGCGTATGAAGATCTCGTGAAGTGCCCTGATGCCGCGGTCTGCCCCGGCGGGATTGGAGAAAAAGTCCGGGGGAAAATCACGTTCGGTCATGAGCAATAGTACAAAAAAAACCGGGGAATCTCCATATGTGCGCTCTTTGCACATCCCGCGCCGCCGCTTTTCGCGGAGCGGGATGCCCGCTCTTTGCACATCCCGCGCCGCCGCTTTTCGCGGAGCGGGATGCCCGCTATTTGGGCATGGTGCCCCGAGCCACGCCCAAGGAGCGGGCGTTTGCTTTTCCCTCCCGCCGTCGCTATATTTTCGCGAAGCAGACGCTTTCCCCCATCAACCGTTCACTGCGGCCGCCCATGATCAAGCTCATCGCTCTCTATCGCACCCCCTCCGACACCGCCGAGTTCGACAAACACTATTTCGATGTCCACATCCCCCTCATCCGCAAGTTCCCCGGCCTCAGGAAAATCGAGGTCACGCGCGTCACGGGCGCTCCGATCGGCGAAGCAAAGTTCCATCTCATGGCCGAAATGTACTTCGATTCGAAGGACGCAATGGACGCTGCGCTCGGTTCGCCCGAGGGGAAGGCGGTCACGCGCGATATCATGAGCTTTGCGGCCGACGTCATCACGGTCTTTCACGGCGAACCGGAGTGAACGCCCCCGCACCGTGCGCGGGAAAACCAGCGTCCTCACAACAACCCGGCAGAACGGATGAGCGACTACAGCGGGAAACCCCACTCAGCATTCCGGTTCAGGAACATACTCTACGCCAAGGGGGCGTGGCGGGCCACTGTCACGATCAACAGGCCGACGATCGCCCGGCTGAACGGGATGGCCGGCGGAGGAGACGCGCGATGAAGGGACACACAGCCTGCACGCTCTTCGCTTCGGCGCTCCCGGCGCTCATCGCCGGATGCACTGCATCCGGCCCGGCCGTACGCGAGTGGGAGGAAACCGGGGGACCGTATGCACAGAACATCAGCGCGGTCCTCCCGGACAACAGGATACCGGGGACGGTCTACGCCTCGCTCGGGAACGGGGAGATTGCCATCACCACATCCGACGGCAGGTCATGGGGGCACGGCGCGCCGATCCCCGGGGGGCCGGAAGTCCGCCAGATCATTCAGGATCCGGACAGTCCCGACCGGCTCTTCGCCGCAACAGACGCCGGAGCTTTTCTCTCCCCCGACAGGGCCAGATCGTGGGGCCCCCTTCACGTCGGCCCGGCGGGGACAGGAGTGCGCGCGCTGGCGATCGACCCCTGGTCCCCTGCAGTCCTTTATGCGGGGACGGAGGGGAAGGGGCTTTTCAAATCGCCGGACAGCGGAAAGACATGGATTGAGATCAACACGTCCGCCGATCTCAACCTCGCCGGGGCGGACGTGTATGATGTCGGCATCGATCTCTCGAAGCCCGACCGGATATTCGCCGCCGTCCCGCCATACGGGATCATCGGCTCCACGAACGGCGGGAGGACGTGGGAGGCGCTGACGCCAGACATGCCGGGAACGGGTCCACGCGCGACGCGGCTCTTCGTCGGCAGGGACGGGATGATACTGTACGGGACAACGTCGGGAAGCATCGAGAAGTCGACGAACGGCGGAAGTTCATGGAGCCCCTCACGCACCGGGAAGGAATTCGACGGAATACTCTCGTTTTCCGCACACCCGGGGAACCCCGACGGCGTCATCGCCGGGACGGAGCAGGGGATCATTTATTCGTCCGACTTCGGCTCGCGGTGGGAGCCTTCAGGCGGGAATCTCCCGGAGATCCCGACCAGGGTCTCGATTGCCGGCGCGGGATCGAAGGCGACGATATTCGCATACGGAAGCGGCATAGGCATGCGCACCTCCGGGGACTTCGGCAAAACGTGGCGGGATGCGGACCTGAAACTGGAGGGATCCTCCGTGAGCGTCCTGGCGAGCGATCCAGCGGGGACGCATCTCTTCGCCGCCGCCGGTGACGCCTGCATGACGTATTCCGCGGATCCGGCCGGCCGCTGGTCGGACGCGGGTCCCGGGATCACCGGGGGACCCATACGGTCGATATCGATCGACCCGTCACTCGCGGGGGTTGTGTATGCGACGACGGCGGGGGGCGTGTTCATCTCCCGGGACAACGCCGCGACGTGGCAGCCCGCGTCCCGTTCCGTGGAGATCTCTCCATTCCTGTACCAAGCCCACCCTTCGATACAGACGCGCGTCTTCATGGCGGGGGATCAGGGAATATTCGTGTCGACAGACCAGGGACGTACGTGGGTGCGATCGAGGCCACTCGGAACCAGGTGGATCGTTCATTCACTCACGTTCTCTCCGACAAACGCCGGGAGGATCATCGGCGCCTCCCCCACAAGCGCGGTCATCATCTCAAACGACGGCGGGTTCACATGGGAGCAGGCGCGCTACGGGATCCCCGGCGACCGGGTCGAAGCAGTCACGCTTGACGACGCGGACCCTGACGTGTACTACGCGTATCTTCCCGACGGCGAATGCTTCCGGTCGCTCAACAAGGGGCTCGAATGGAACCGGTACATCCCGCCGTGGAAACCGTCGGAGAACATACGCATCTCCCCTGACCCGCGTGCCCCGTCGAGCGTCATCGCACTCGTCGACGGCAGGCACGTGTACTATTCCCCCTCCGGGGGAGGAACATGGTTCAAGCTCTTCGACGCGGACCTTCGCGCCCGGGCCGTTTCACTCTGCTGGAACTCCGCCACAATGACCCTGTACGCCGGCGCGGCCGGCAGAGGAGTCTTAAGGCTTCCCCTCGGCGAGAGAATCCGCGAGATACTCGGGGAGTAGTCCCTTCCGTCCGGTCGTGAGCACCCGGGGGAACGCGCACGGGCAGACCCTCTCATCCCACCACACATCACCGGAGAGCCCGGCATGTCATCAACGACGATCACCGTCACGCGGGAACAGGGATTCGCGCTCATATAACTTGACCGCCCGGAGGTCCTGAACGCGATCTCGCTGGGGCTCATGACCGACCTCTCGATGCGCGACTACAGTGAGGGGATCGCGGCGTTCGTTGAAAAACGGAAAGCCGTCTTTACAGGGACGTAACAGACGGGCTCACGCCATGCTATAATTGACTCTCGGGCATTTTCTTTCTATAATTTTCCCCGGAGATCCGAACGTTCATTTCCAATGAGGAGAGCCATGCAGACTCCTGCGGGCGCGACGCGTCCGGCCGCCGAGCGTGAAGCAACCATGCTGGCGAAGCTCGCGCGCAAGGAATCGATTGAAACCGTCGACGAGATGAGCGACGAGTATTTCGATCTTCTGACAAACCTGATGACGCAGCAGGCGGATTCGGAGCTCGCAGGGGGATTCGGCTACGTCCCCTGGATCATGAAGGCGCCGACGACCGAGGAAAAACTCGTGGTCTCGCAGATCGTCAGGGACGAGGTCCGGCACGGCAGGGCAATCTACAGGCTCCTCGAAGACATCGGGGTTCCCGTCGACGATTACGTCGAGCAGTTCGATTTCACGTACAGGGTGGAAGGCCAGACCGACCTGGGCGCGACCCGGGCGGGGACGGACAAGCGGCTCAACATCTTCTACTATTCGATAGACTCCTGGCCGGATTTCGTTATGTTCAACTTCCTCATGGACCAGGGAGCCGGACATCAGCTCGAGGACGTCAAGCACTCCTCCTACGGCCCCTGGCGGCGGGAGATCGACAGGATATTCAAGGAAGAGCAGACGCACATCGCGCACGGCGACTACTGGGTAAAGCGGCTCGCCCTCTCGAACGCGACACGGGGGGATATCCAGTCATCGCTCGAGCGGTGGTGGCCGCGCGTGATGGCGATATTCGGGCGCCCGGGATCGAAAAAGAACGCGCGCTACAGGGCGCTCTCGCTCAAACTGAGGGACAATCACACGGTGCGTCTTGATTTCGAGAAAGAGGTCAGGGAAAAGGCCGAGCAATGGGGGCTTGTGATTCCCCGGTGGACGCCGGACTGGGAACGGATCCCCGACGATGCGGAGATCACCGGCTAGCACTGGGATGGAAAAAACCGTCGGCATCGTCGGCGAGGGGACTCCCTGACACCGGGGAGTCCGGGCGGCCGGCGCGGAGGGCCGGGCATATTCAATAACTGATGAGGACGCTGCCGTGACACTATCACGCTCTCTTCTCACCCCGCTTGTCGCCGCGCTGCTCTGCGCCGCGGCGGGAGCACCCGCTCAGACCGGACCGAAGCCAGGGGCAAGAATTGTCCTCCTTGAGGGGAAGCAATTCGACTTCGGGAAGATCTACAGGGGCTCAGTGATGGAAAAGACGCTCTCATTCAGGAACGCCGGCTCCGACACGCTCGTCATGGGAACCATCGGCGTCTCGTGCGGATGCACGGGAGCGATGGTCACGACGGACAGGATCCCTCCAGGGGGATCGGGGGCCGTGCGGATAACATTCAACTCCAAGAACTTCTCGGGGCCGGTCCACAAGACCGTGACGCTCAACTCCAACGGCGACAGTCTCGGCTCCACGACGATCGAATTCACCGCGACCGTCATCGATGAAATCGGTCTGAACCCGCAGTCGATCATCGTGCCGGGAGCCGAGGTGCACAAGCTGAGCAAGGTCGCGCTCACGGTGACGAACAACGGCATGACTCCCCTCTCGCTCACGGGGTTCCGGACCGACCTGAAGGGGCTCGTGCTGAAACTCCCCGCCGATCCGATCCCGCCCGGAGGAACGGCGGCGATTGACGTCGAATTCACGCCGGAAGCTCCGTCGCCGATGCTCAGCGACGGCGTGTTCGTCGCGACAAACAACATCAGGCAGCCCGAAGTCTATCTCCAGGTGTACGGAGGGGTCCGCCAGGCAAAGTCTCCGTAGGCGGGGAAAGAAGCCGATGCCCTCCCCCTCTGACACCGTACTCGCATTTATCCAGGCCATCAACCGCCACGAGATCGGGACGCTCGCGAAGCTCATGACGCCCGACCACGAGTTCGTCGATTCGCTGGGGGTCGTCGCGCGCGGGCGCGACAGCATGCGCCAGGCATGGATCGCGTATTTCTTCATGATCCCTGATTACACGATCGAGATCAACGGGATCTTCCCCCTGGGCGAGAGCGTTGCAATCACCGGAACAGCCTCGGGAACCGTGGCCGTCCGCGGAGAGCTTCCGGAGGCCAACCACTGGGTGATCCCAATGGCGGCGCGGGCGGAGGTGCACGAGGGGCTCGTCGCCCGATGGCAGGTGTTTGCAGACAATGACCCGGTCCGCCAGATTCTGAACCGTACGTGATCTCTCTCTCCTCACTCCGACAGACCTCCATGATCCTGAAACGGAAGTACATTATCGCCATCGCCTGCGCAGTCCTATTCATCGCACTTATCGTCATCCGCGTCGCAACCGGGGATTCGGGGGCGGATACACGCAGACAGAGCATACCGGTCGTGAAGACGGAACACCCCCTCCGCCAGAACGTTACATACAATCTCCTGTACACGGCCGACGTCGCCGCCATACAGGCGGCCGGCATCTACCCCAAGGTGAGCGGGACGTTGGACCGCGTGTACGTGGACATGGGGACCCCCGTCAGGCGGGGACAGATGCTGGCGCTCATCGACACGACAGAGCTGTCCCAGACCCGGGCGCAGGCGGCGGCAACGGCGCAGAACGCCCGGCTCACGTACCACCGCACAAAGGACCTGTACGACCAGAAACTCGTCGCCGCCCAGGACCTCGAAAACGCGGACGCCGGGATGAAGGTAGCCGTCGCCGCGCTCGACGTGGCGACAACGCGCCTGGACTATGCGAGGATCACCGCCCCGTTCGGCGGAACGATAACAAAGAGGTCCCTCGATCCCGGGGCCGTCGTGAGCGCACTCTCCTCGACGCTCTTCATGCTGATGGACCTCGACAGGATGAAGATCATCATCAACGTCCTCGAGCAGGACATCCCGCGCGTGACGATGGGGCTCGAGGCCTCCGTCACCGTCGATGCGTATCCCGGGAAGAAGTTCACGGGGAAGGTCTCGAAATTTGCGGAGGCGGTCGATCTGTCGACACGGACGATGGCGGTAGAAGTCGACATCCCCAACCCCGGGCATCTCCTCCGTCCGGGGATGTTTGCCACCGTGACGCTCACCGTCGGAGAGCACGCGGATGCGCTCACGCTCCCGACGCAGGCGTTCCTGAAAGATGATCAGGGGTTGTACATATTCGTCGCACGGCAGGACACCGCGCGCCGCATGCGCGTCAGCACCGGGAACGAATTGAATTCCCGGACGGAAATACTCTCCGGCCTGGAAGGGACGGAAGACGTCATCACCACGGGCCAGCAGTTCGTCAGGAACAACGGCCCCGTGGTCGTTCAACATTAATCTCTCCCGGACATTATGTGGCTTACACGGCTTGCGCTCCGCTATCCCATTTCCACGTTCCTCTTTGCCCTGACGATACTCGTCTTCGGGCTCGTGTCGTTCACGCAGCTTCCCGTCGACCTGCTGCCGAACATCACGGTCCCCGTCGTCTCGGTCATTACCTTTTACACAGGGGCAGGACCGCTCGACATGGAGCAGTCGGTCACACGCATCATCGAGCGTGGGGTGTCCTCCACAAACAACGTCGATTACGTCGTCTCCTCGACGCGCGAGGGAATCTCCTCAATCCGGATTTTCTTCACGTGGGACGCGAACGTCGACGTCGGGCTCGTCGACGTCGTCCAGCACGTCAACAGGATCCTCACGCAACTCCCGACGGGGATCTCCACGCCCGTCGCCCTCAGGTTTGACATCACGAGCCAGCCGGTCTGCAACATCGCAATCTCCGCGGACATGGACGAGAGGGACCTGTATGACCTCGCCTACAACACGATCGAGCCGCAGATCGAGCACCTCTCCGGCGTCGCGCAGGCGCAGGTCCTGGGGGGGAGGATCCGCGAGATCCACGTCACGCTCAACCAGGAACGGCTGCAGGCGATGGGACTCTCCGTCGCCGGCGTGTTCAACGCGGTCGCCAGCGCGAACCTGATCCTCCCCTCCGGCGACCTGAAGACGGGAAAATACGACTACACGCTGAAGACGGAGAGCCAGTTCAACGTCGTGAAACCGATGGGTGACATCGTCCTGAGGGTCACGGGGGGCGTCCCGGTGCGGATCAGGGACGTCGGCACCGTGACCGACAGCTATCAGGAGCAGACAGAGCTCGTCCGGATCGACGGGAAGCCGGGCGTGACGATGCGCGTGCAGAAGCTGGCGAACGCCAACACGATCGAGGTCGTCGACAACGTGGTCAGGGCGATCCCGAAGCTCACCGGGATCCCGCCGAACGTCAAGATGACGCTCTCCTTCGACCAGTCCCTCTACATACGGCAGACGATCTCGGGGCTAGAGCGGGAGGGGGGGATGGGCGCACTCCTGGCCATGATCATCATCATGCTCTTCCTCCGGAACATGCGCGGNNATCACGTTCATCTGGTTCAGGTTCGGCGGCGCCTCGCTGAACATCATGACGTTCGGGGGGCTCGCGCTCGCCGTCGGAAGGCTTGTCGACGACTCCATCGTGGAGCTAGAGGCGATCTCGCGCCACTACAACGAGCGGAAGCCGAACCAGACGAAGCTGCAGGCAACGCTTGAAGCGGCGCAGGAGGTCGCCTCCCCGATATTCGTCTCCACGCTCACGACGGTGATCGTGTTCCTGCCGATCGTCTTCCTCACCGGGATCGCGAAGCTCCTGTTCATCCCCCTCACGATAACGATCGCGGTGGCGCTTTTCGGCTCGTTCTTCGTCTCGCGGACCGTCACGCCCCTCATGTGTCTGAATTTCCTCCCTCCCGAGAAGCACCTGGACAGGGAGTCGGCGGCGATGCCGGACAGAATCCGTGTGCGTGCCCACGACATGCTGGAGGCGATCGACGGGTGGTACGAGCGGCAGCTCAGATGGACGCTCAGGCACCGTGCAGCGGTCATCTGGGGGATATTCGCCACCGCTCTCCTCTCGCTCGGTCTCGTCTTTTTTATCGGGACGGAGTTCTTCCCGGATCAGGATGAGGGGCAGTTCTCGATTACCGTCAAGCTTCCCGTCGGGACACGGATCGAAGAGTCGACGCTCACGTGCGAGCAGATCGAGAAGGTCCTGCAGGAGAATATCCCCGAGATCCAGTCAGTCATCACGGACATCGGGATCCCCACCGCGCGGAGCGGATCCCTCTTTGCACGAAATTCGGGAACACACGCGGCCAATATCAGCGTCGCGCTCGTCTCCCCCGAGCAGAGGAAGCGGGACATATTCGAGATCATCAGGGCCATCCGCCCCAAGCTCGCCAGAATCCCCGGTGTCGCGCTGTACATAAGCCCGAGCGGGTTCCTCCGGTTCCTGCTGAATTTCGGATCAAACGCCCCGATTGACGTCGAGATCAACGGCTACGACATCGATGCCGGCACCGAGCTCGCGAAGACCGTCGCCGGGATCGCCCGCTCGACGCCGGGCGCCGTCGACGTGCAGGTGACCCGGGAGGATAACCTGCCGGAGCTCCGGGTGAAGATCGACCGGGACAAGGCGGGGACGCTCGGGATCAACGTCGCGAACATCTCGAACACGATAAGCACGTGCATTAACGGGAACGTGGCATCGATGTATACCGACCCCGTCACCGGGAACGAGTACAACATTCTTGTGCGGCTCAACGAGGACTACCGGTCGCGGATCGAGGACCTGAGGAACATCGTCCTGACGGCGGACAACGGACAGCCGGTCCTCCTGGGGAACGTCGCCACGATCGTCAAGGACAACGTCCCGGTCCAGATTGACAGGAAATACCAGCAGCGGCTCGTTGAGGTCACGGCGAACGTTCAGGGATCGGACCTCGGCACGGTGGCGGGTGCGATACAGCAGAAGATCGACAAACTCACACTCCCACCGGGGTTCGAGATCCGCCAGAGCGGAAACGTCGCGCAGCAGAACAAGACGTTCCGGGACCTGGGAATGGCGTTCGCTCTCGCCATCATACTCGTCTACGTTGTGATGGCCTCGCAGTTCCAGTCGCTCGTCGATCCGTTTATCATCATGTTCACGGTCCCGCTGGGGATCGTCGGGGTCCTGTGGATGCTCTTCCTCACGAGGACGACGCTTTCGGTGACATCGTTCCAGGGGGTCATCGTCATGGTCGGCATCGTCGTCAGCAACGGGATACTCCTCGTCGACTTCACGAACAGGCTCCGGCAACGGGGGGTCCCGCTCGAGGAGGCGGTCGTGAAGGCGGGACGAACGCGGCTGAAGCCCATACTCATGACCTCCATCGCGACGGTCCTCGGATTGATCCCGATGGCGATCGGGTTCGGCGGGGAATCGACGCAGGCGCCGCTTGCGATCGCGGTGATCGGCGGGCTCACGGTGTCCACGACTTTGACGCTCTTCTTCGTGCCGTCGCTCTATATCGTTTTCGAGAATCGATTCAAGAGGGAGATGAAAACTCCCGGAGAGGAGACCTGACGTGAACCCCCTCCGGAGTTACCTCTTCGTATTCCTGTCCGCATCATGCGCGGCATCGGCACCGGCGCAGCAGATCGACACGCTCACTCTTGAGCGGGCCGTCACGCTGGCAATCGAGCATCAGCCCTCCCTCCACGGCTCAATTGCCGGGGTCAAAGCTGCAGATGCCGGGCTGAAGCTGGCTGTGGCGGGGTACCTCCCTTCCGTCGCGCTGAGCGCATCGGATACGCGTACGGGAGGGACTATACTCATCAACCCCGCATTCCCCCCCACAAACCGGTTTTACAGCAGCTATGCCGCCGGTCTCACCGGGACGCTCACCGTCTGGGATTTCGGGAAGACGAGCGGCAGGGTGTCGCAGAACAGCTACCTTTCCGACGCCTCACGGGATGACTATGCATCGGCCGTCGAGATCCTGGCAGTGAACACGGACGTCGCATACGTCACATTCCTGCAGGCGCGGCGGGTCGTCGAAGTCAACGAAGAGGCGCTCGCCTCGACCGCCCGCCATCTCGCACAGGCACGGGCGTTCTATGCCACCGGGAGGCGCCCGCAGCTGGACGTGACGAAAGCGGAGGTGGACTCACTGAATGCCAACGTGAACCTGATACAGGCGAGAAATGCATTCCGGCTGGCCAGGCTCCAGCTCGAGAATACGATGGGCGTCCATCCGCCGAACGAGTATGCGGTTGTGGATTCGTTCACGCTCCCGGCCACGTTCACGTCGCTCCAGGAGGCGCGTTCCGCCGCGCTCCGGAACCGCCCCGAGCTCACCGCGGCACAGGCCAGACTCGAGGCCGGGAAAGCAGGCGTCACGGCGGCATGGGGGCAGCACCTTCCGACGGTTGCGCTCTCCGGCGGATACACGTGGGCGGGGTTCGACTTCCCGCTCTTCAGCCGCTGGAACGCCGGCGTGACGTTTACGCTCCCGATATTCCAGGGATTCGCCCTGGATGCGGGGGTCGAGCAGGCCGAAGCAAACCGCGACGTCGCACAGGCGAACATGGACGTGCTCACAGAGAGCGTCATGCTGGAGGTCGAGCAGCAGTGGCTCTCGGTTCGGGAGGCAGCAGAACGCGCGGTTGCCACGGCAAAGCTCGTCCAGGAATCCGCGGAGAACCTCAATCTCGTCGAGCGGCAGTATGCCGCGGGCGTGGCGACTTCGCTTGACGAATCTGACGCGCGGCTGACGCTTTCCAATTCGAGAATCACCGACATACAGGCGCAGTTCGACTACAGGACCGGGCTCGTCAGGTTGAGGCGCGCAATGGGACTGAGCGTGGTGCCTCCTCCGCCCGGGAAATAGAGGGGAAAACCCCCTACAAGGGGGGACGGACCGGATTCGTCCCCCTTTGAGCTCCGGCCGTCCCCCCTTCCCTGCAAGACACAATTTTTCTTACCTTCCTCAAATCGCTGTCAACCGATCTTCTCCCCGCGATGTCTAATTGAAAGAACGACCCCCACAGCAAGGTCAAGACATGCCCGCTGCCGACGAGCAGCAACTGATAGACCGGGCACGTAAGGGGAGCCAGGAAGCTTTCCGGGTTCTTGTGGAACGTCATATGAAGCACGCGTACAACGTCGCGTTCGGATTTGTCGGAAACCACGAGGACGCCGCAGATGTGGCGCAGGACGCATTCTTCCGCGCGCACAGGGCTCTCACCTCCTTCAGGGGGGACGCGGAGTTCGGCACCTGGATTCACCGGATCGTGATGAACCTGGCCATAAACCGGGCGAAGCAGAACCGCACGCGCGGTGAACGGGAGGTGCGCGCTGGTGACGCCGGCATCGCAGGGGCCGCCGGAGGGGACGGTGAGACCCCCCACGGAGAGGACATGAGCGCGCACGTCGAAAGGGCGCTCCATGAACTCCCGACGCTTCAACGCGCGGTTGTCATACTCCGGCATATCGACGGGCTCTCGACAAAACAGGTGAGCCGGATTCTGCAGTGCTCCGAAGGGACGGTGAAGACCCACCTTTTCCGGGGGCTCAAGAAACTGAGAACAAAGCTCGACTATCTTCAAGAGGACGTTGCGTGAGCGCACATGTTCGCGAAAAATTGTTCGAATATCTGACGGGAGATACCCTCCCCGAAGAGGCGGGATCGGTCGAGGAACATCTCTCCCGGTGCGCGGCCTGCCGGGAGGATCTCCGGATGCTGAGGGAGGCGGTCGGGCTGCTCCCCCGGAGAGGGAAGCTCCCGAGCGAGGAACGGGACGAAAAGTTCTGGGCATCGTTCCCACCAACTGTAGAAGAGCGGATTGCGATGGCGAAGAGGAGCCGCACGTCCGTCTTCGCGGCCGCCGCCGACCAGATCAGCTCGTTCGTCCACTTCAACCGTTCCCCCCTCCTGGCCGGGAGCGGCGCTCTTGCAGCGATCGCGCTGGCGGTACTCCTTTTCATACGCCCCGCACCCGAAACGGCGCCGGCAGTGGCAGGGCATTCCCTTCAACAGGGAACGGAGGCCGGGAATCTGGAGCCGGCGGGGGCGCAGCTCCACGATTACCTCAAGAAATCACGCGTCCTCCTCGTGGGAGTCTCCAACATGAGGACCCGCGACGACAACACGTTCGACCTGAGCGTCGAGCGCCGCCAGTCGCGCGAGCTTGTCCACGAAGCGAGGGATCTGAAACGGCAGCCTCTTGACCCCCGCTCTGCGAAACTTGTCGGGGACCTTGAAAAAATACTCATCGAGCTCGCAAACAGCGACAGGAGACACGACGTCCCGGACGTGGAGATCATCCGTTCGGGAATTCGCGACCACAATCTCCTCTTCAAGATACGGATGACCGAATCGGCGCTCGCCGAGGCGGCATACGAAAGGAACAGGCAATGAACACACGAGACCGCATATGTACGTTAGCGGCCGCTCTCCTCATTTTTGGCCCCGGGGGACGCGGCCAGACACCCGGGCCCGACGCCGTGCAGAGATTCCGGATCGATGCGGGGAGCGGAGACGTCACGGTGCTGGCGTGGAACCGCTTGCCGGCCTGGAACCGTCCCGCTGCCCGGGAGGACGACAAGAACGACGCCGGATACGCGCTGTACAAAGAAGGATACGCGCTCGTCCTGGAGGAGAAATATGCAGCCGCGCGTAAGAAATTCGAAGAGCTCCTCTCAAAATTCCCGTCGAGCTCGTACTCGGACGATGCCAGATACTGGACCGCTTACAGCCTGCGCAATTCGGACAGGGAAAAGGCGATCGAGGACTACAAGCAATTCATCAGGGGCCACCCGCAAAGCTCCTATTACGACGATGCCGTCGCCGATCTGAATGCGCTCCAGATGGACACGCCGCAGCCGGCCCCGGCGGCCGCTCCCGGGCAGATGATCGTCATGCCCCCGCGTGCCCCCCGGGCCCCGGCAGCATTCGGCATCGGGCCCAGCACCGGAATCATGCTCCGCCAGATGAAACGCGAGATGCAGCATCTCTCGCGCCTGGGGGGGATCCGCGCCGCCGGTCCATTCGCCGGATGGCGGGAGGAGGAAAAACTTGACGACGCAACCCGGTTGAAAATGGACGCCCTGTACGCTCTGGGGGAGACCAGGGAAGACGACAAATCATTCTCGACGCTCCGCGAGGTCGCACTCGATCAGCGCGCGGTCCACCCCTTAAGGGAAGCGGCAATGGACGCCCTCTCGGGGTTCACGAAACACGATGCGCTCGGGGTCTTCGTGGAGATCGCCAAGAAGGACACGAGCGCTGACCTGCAGGGATTCGCCATCGACTATATCGGCGAACACGGGAGCGACAAGAATCAGCGCGTGTCGGTCCTTGAGGACCTCTTCAGGTCGATCCCGAAATCCCGGGTGGACCAGAGGAAGACGATCGTGTTTACTGTCGCGGACGTCGGCAACGACAGGGCAGTCGAGTTTCTGAAAAAGGTGGCGCTCACAGACGACGACTACGATCTCCGGAGGGACGCGGTGTACTACCTCGGAAGCATCGGAGGGGAGAGCGCGCGGTCCGCGCTGTACGAAATACTCAAAGGACAGTAGGAACACGGCCGGGCGGTCGGGACACATTAGAGGGAGATGGAAAGGGTAGAGGAAGAGCTCCGGTCGTTCGGAAACCGGATAAGGACGGAGGTGCAGTATCTGGGAAAAAAGCTGAGAAGCGTCGCAAGCTGAGATGCATCCGCAATGACAGAGGAGCCCCGGGATTTCTCCCGGGGCCCCTTTCCGCGTGTACCGCGGCCCCCCCCACTACTTCAGAAGCACCATCTTCTTCATCGCCGAGTACGCCGCACCTCCGTCCGGTCCCTTTACTTCGAGTCGATAGAAGTAGACGCCGCTCGAGAGCACCCGTCCCGCTGCATCACGCCCATCCCACACTGTCTCGTGCGTCCCCGACGCAAGGGGACCGTTCACGAGTGTCACCACCTCCTGCCCGAGCAGGTTGAAGATTTTCATCGTCGCCGTACCCGCGACCGGAAGCGAAAAGTCTATCCGTGTCGACGGGTTAAACGGATTGGGATAGTTCTGCCCCAGCGCGTACGACGCGGGAACCCCGGCTGAACCGGAAGGGGAAACCGACGTCGCGACGCCGAGCGAAAAGTCCTGCGTCATCGCAAACTGGGATGCGCCAATGCTTGTCGACTGCACGCCATCGTTGTAGCCCATGAGGTCCGCGGTGATCGTCAGGGCTCCCGCGGGGAGCGCATCGATGACATAGGAGCCCGTCCCGTCCGTCATCCCGTACCCGAGCGCGGCACCGCCGGCATCCTCCACGACGACATTCACCCCTTCCAGACCCTGCCCTCCCGCAGTGATGGTGCCCGAGAGGGTCGCTACGCCGTTCGAGTGTATCTGCTTGACGCCGATATCAATCCCCGAAACATCGCCGGACACAGTCACCGTATCCGCGTCTTTCCACTTCAGCACGCCAAACGCTCCGGCCTTATAGAACGCCGGGGCATAGTCACCGAACGGGACCGCAAGGAGGATGTATTTTCCGGCAAGAAGGTGGCCCACGCTGAACGCACCGAGTGAATCGCTGAATCCGAACCGCACCGCCCTCGACGCGTATGGCCGGAGCGGGAACACGATGACCCGCGAAGGAACCCGTACTCCAGCGGAATCCCATACGATGCCGCTTATCGAATAGATCTGCGGCGGCCGGTGAGGATTCAGATTGAAGTCTATCCCGCTCACGTCCCCCGCAGCCGGTATCACCGTCGCTTCGGACGGCGTGCTCTTGTGGTCATAGTACTGAGGGAAGTATCCCCCCTTCACCGCAAGCGCCGTGTATGACCGCTCTGACAGCACCGTTGCATCGTATGCCCCCGCCGAATCAGTCAAACCCTCCCAGGCGACACCAAAGACACAGCCCAGATCGGGATCCGCGAACTTCTCCCCGGGGAGCATCGTGACAAGCGCGCCTGAGGCGGCCATGACAGGGATCTCCTGTCCGGTCCGCATGATCACCACACGCGCGGCTTTGAGAGGATTCCCCGTGGAGTCGAGCACCGTCCCGCGTATGTGCACGGGGACAGGGGGAACGAACTTTACAAGTGCAAAAGCGACCGTGTCCACCCCACCGTCGGTCACGGCCACCGGCGTCGCATGCGCGGCGTCGTGTGCATTTTTGTACCATTTCGTCTGATAGGCTGGCCACGGAATCATCGACATGAGAGGCACCATCATGAGCGGAGGATTGCACTCCACCAGGTACTTCCCGGTGTCAAGGACCGCTGAATACTTCCCCGCGGTGTCCGACCAAACCTGGGGTATCCAGAGAATCGGCGAGGAGGGGCGGAAAAACATGACGCGCGAATACGCAAGCGGCTTGCCGGTCAGGCTGTCGGTCACTGTTCCGACGATCTTCCCCGTCTTTTCGCCGCCGGAGGGGCCGGGGGTTATCCACGCGAGGTTACTCCTCGAACTCTCCCGGACGGTCGAGTCGGGCATCACCCAGACCCATGTTACGTAATAGTAATATGTATGCCCGGCGGCGACCTGCGGGTCGTTGTACTCCATCTTGTCCGTCGCGTTGAGAAACTTGAATGAAACCGAATCGTCGACAGAGCGATAGACCCTGAACGTGCTGCTCATCGAAGGCACGGGAGGCAGAAATTTCGGCAGCTCCCAGTTTAATACAACCCCCTGCAGCATGATGGCAGCGGCGGGGGGAATGGCATGGACAGTCAGATTTACCGGAGGAGGGGGTAGCTGCGCGAACGCACCGCCTGAAAGGGCAGCCGAAATCAAAACCGCCAGAAAAACGTAGCCCAGACGCTTCATTGGTGGATCCTCCTTAAGTAAATTTTTGGTCAGAGGTGCACTTGTAGAGCTTCTAGAACTTGCAACACCCGTGCCAGCGCAGAAGCGGTCCTCTGAGGGGGCGGCGACTCCTGTAAGTCGTTGATACGCTTTCCTCTACGCACGGAGGTCCGGCATCGCCGCGCCGGCATCTGACCGGACAATGCGGGAATCGCAGGGCGAAGTGCGGGAACAACTTCAAATCATGCAGTAGGATGCACCGCCGGACCCCGACGGGGGGGAGAATTGAGGAATTCCTCTTTTTTGCCTATCTTCCGTATCGGTTTTCCACCTATCGGGGAGCAACACCGGCCGCCGCTTGAGACTCTACCAGCTCTTCATCAATGACCAGTTCGTTGACGGGGAAGAGAAACGGACATTCTCTTCGCTCAACCCGTTCAGCGGCGAGACCTTTGCGACGTGCGCCCGGGCGGGCGCCTTTAGGCGGATACGGGCAGAGCGGCATCGGGCGGGAATTCGGGCTCGACGGATTGAAAGAGTATACCGAAGCGAAGCACATCCACGTGGACCAGGCGGGCACACGCGAGAAAAAACCATGGTACGACACCGTCGTGCCGAGACATTGACCAATCATCAACCATTCACAATCCTGGAAAGGCCAACCCGATGACCCCCAATGCCCGTTATGCGGCGAGCGTTGCTCTCTCCTCCGTCACACTTTTTTTCCTCCTCTGTTTCGCGGGGTGCGGCGAAGAGAAGAAAATGGAACAGGTAAAACCGGGCGACATGGAGACGTACAGGGACCCCGGATTCGGGTATTTGATCCAGTATCCCAAAGGCTGGATGCCGAACGCGGAGGTCGGGCGGGCGGGATTCTATAGCGCGCAGGACGTCGACAAGAAATTCCTCGATCCCACAGGCCAGTTCCCCGACGGCGTCATGATCGGCGTCACCGTCATCCGTTCCGCCAGTACAGACACGGCGAAAAAAATCATGGATGACATGGTCAAGAGCGGCTTCGTCGTCGCCAAACCGGAAACCGTGTCCGTCGGCGGAAGGCGGGGAGTGCGCTACGGGTATTCCGGGCTGTACACAAAGACCGTCAAGGAGACGGGCGAGCACATCTATGTGCCGTCAGACAGCGTCGTGTACGACATCCGCTGCGCCGGGTTCGGAGGGTACTACGACGCGTACAAAGCGGTCTTCGACGCTTCGATCGCCACGCTGCAGTTCCCGAAGCCGGCCGTCCCCGGAAGGGATCCCTCGCTCCCGTCCGAGAATACGGCGGAGGTGAGCGGCAAACTCTTCTCGATCTCATACCCCGACAACTTCACGCAGCTCGGTGTGTCGAAGGGGACGAACGACGAGGTGATCGAGCTGCGAGGCGTCCGGGGGGACTGCTCCATCCGCGTCGACGTCTTCGGCGCCAAGGGACTGACCGTCGAAAAGGTGTTCGACCAGAACAAGGGAAAGTACAAGGCAACCGCGACCGGAAAGGCGACCGTGTCCGGCCTCCCGGCGCTGTCGCTGACGTATGCCGCAACGGCGAACGTCCAGCGGAGGTTCTATTTCATCGTGAAAAACGACAAGGTGTTCCGCGTGACGATGGACTGGTTCCGCCCGCAGGCCGACGAGTACCTGAAGGCATACGACAAAACAATCAACTCACTGAAAATCAAATAGAAGGCACCCGGAGGCTTTTCATGGACCCCAAGCTCGTCACCACGGCATTCACGCTTGACGGCTATCGGATCGTCAAGAATCTCGGCGTCGTGCGGGGAATTACCGTGCGTTCCCGGTCGATCATCGGCAACATCGGCGCCGGCATCCAGACGCTGTTCGGCGGGAATATCTCCCTGCTGCAGGCGCTCTGCGAGCGCACGCGCCAGGAGGCGTTCATGCTCATGATGCAGCACGCGGCCGAACACGGCGCCAACGCCGTCGTCGGCATGCGGTACGACGCCAACGAGGTGATGTCGGGCGTGACCGAGGTGCTGGCGTACGGCACCGCGGTCGTCGTCGAAAAGGCATAACGGGAGGGGCACCCCCTCCCCCAACGTTCTCTGACTAATGCGAAGGCTCCTTATGCGAGGTCTTATCATCGGATTCATCGTCGCCGCGGGTCTTGCGGGAACAGCCGCGGAATCGTATTCCCAGCAGGCCATTCCCAGTCCGCGCGATTCGGTCTCTCTCACGGTCGACACGACCGTCATCAGCATCAACTACGGCCGCCCCTCCATGCGCGGGAGGAAGATCATGGGAGGACTCGTTCCCTGGAACAAGGTCTGGCGCACGGGCGCGAACCAGGCGACGCACCTGAAGACATCGTCCGACATGACGTTCGGCGGCGTCCCCGTTACCCGGGGAACCTATACGCTCTGGACGCTCCCCTCCCCCGAAGGGTGGAAGGTGATACTCAACAAGCAGACCGGGCAGTGGGGGACGGTCTACAATCCCTCGCTGGACCTTGCACGTTTTGACGCGACGGTGGAACAGCTTCCTGCGGCGGTCGACACGTTTACGATTGCACTGAAAGGGAGGGACAAATCCTCCGGGGTGATGGTCCTTGCGTGGGAGAACACGTCGATCAGCGTTCCGTTTCGGATCGGGGGGAACATCCGTCCACTGAGTCCCGGTGATTCCGCCGCGATCACCCTCGGCGCGACGACGCTGACCATCCGGTACAGCCGTCCCTACCAGCGGGGGCGGATACTCTGGGGGACCGTGGTCCCGTTCGATTCGGTGTGGCGCACGGGCGCAAACCTGGCGACGTCACTGAAGGCCGACGGCGACGTAACCATCGGCGGGAAGACCATCCCCGCGGGCTCGTACACGATCTACTCCATCCCCTCCGCCAGCGCGCTCACGCTCATCGTAAGCAGGAAGCCGGGAGGACGCGAGCCCGCATACGACCGCACGGCCGATGCTGCCCGTATTGTCATGAAGGAGGAGAAGTCCCCCACGCCGATCGACCCGTTCCGCATCTGGTTCGAGAAGGAAGGGACGGGAGGGGGAACGCTCAACCTCGGGTGGGGACACCGGTTCTTCAGCGCGCACATCACGGCTCCGTAGGTCGCTTTCCCGTGGCGCCAGGAAGCGGCGCCATCTCGGGCCCGCTGAACGGCAGCGGGCCCTCGACCGGGTCCCTGCTTGCATGTTCTGCACCCGTGACGTACATTACTCCACCCCTTTCGTTCTTGCAGCGTTTCATACATTCCCGGCTCACTCACTCAACGTCGGCGCATGGATATCCAGGGCAAGACCGTGCTCGTCATAGGCGGATGGGGACTCGTCGGATCGGCAATCTGCCGCCGGTTCATGACCGAGCGCCCGGAAAGGATGATCGTCACCTCCCTCACAAAGGCGGAGGCGATGGATGCGGTCGAAAGCCTCCGCAGTGATTACCGCGACGCCGGGAGGAACTTCTTCATCCCCTGGTGGGGGAACATCTTCGTGCGCGAGCAGCTTAAGGACATGCCCCGCGAGACAATACTCGCGAGTGAAAAATACCGGACGATGATCATCGAGGACATCGTCGAAGAGCTCTCCGGTCCCGTCCTGAAGAGATCGTCCCTCTACCGCCTCTTGCAGAAGTACAAACCCGACGTCGTCGTCGACTGCGTCAACTCGGCGACGGGCATCGCCTACCAGGACATCTTCCAGGTCTCGCGCGAACTCATCAGAGGGGTGAAACACGCGCGCGCCTCGCGAAAGGCACCTCCGGCGGCCCTCTTCGACAGCATCGAACGGCTCCTCTGCACGCTCTACGTTCCCCAGCTCATCAGGCACGTGCAGATCATGTACCGGTCGATGCAGGAAGCGGGGACGGGCATTTACGTGAAAATCGGGACGAGCGGCACGGGGGGGATGGGGCTGAACATCCCCTACACGCACAGCGAGGAGCGCCCTTCCAGGGTCCTCCTTTCGAAATCCGCCGTCGCGGGAGCGCACACGCTCCTCCTGTTTCTCATGGGGCGAACCCCCGACGCGCCCATTACGAAGGAGATCAAACCCACCGCCGCGATCGCGTGGAAGAAGATCGCGTACGGGGAGGTCACGCGGCGGGGAAGACCGATACCGCTCGTGGATTGCCCTCCTTCCCGGGCGGTCCGGCTCGAGAGAACGCTCCGCCTCTCCATGCCTGAGGCCGCAACGGCGACCGGGGAGACACTGAAATCTGTCTATATTGATACAGGCGAAAACGGCCTTTTTTCGCGGGGGGAATTCGAAGCAATCTCGACGCCGGGACAGATGGAATTCGTCACTCCCGAGGAGATCGCTGAGAGCACGATATTCGAGATCCGGGCCGGGAACACCGGCCATGACATCATCAATGCGCTTGACAACGCCACGCTCGCCCCGACGTACCGGGCGGGATTCATGTTCAACAGCGCCATGGACAGCCTTCAGCAGCTCGAGAAGGAACATGGAGTTGACAGCGTCGCCTTCGAAATGCTCGGGCCTCCCCGGCTCTCGAAACTCCTTTACGAGTCGTACCTCCTCAAGCTCTGCTTCGGCGAGATCAGGAGCGTCACCCGCTCCAACGCCGCGACGATGAGCCGGCGGCTCACGGACCTCATCGAGACCGATGACAAACTCCGGTCCCAGATCATCTCCATCGGCATCCCCATTCTCCTCCCCGACGGCAGATCCATGCTCCGCGGGGCCGCGATCAAGATCCCCCCGGACAGGGGGGATGACACGTTTCCCGTCTCCCCGAAGTCGATCGACAGGTGGGCGCACGACGGCTGGGTGGACCTGCGGGAGAAGAACATGACGGTCTGGCTCCGGCGCTTGACGGAAATCAGCCGGATGGTGGAAAAGCTCCCGGAAGAAGAGACCAGTTCGCGCAACATGCACAACCGTGAATACTGGAAAAACCTCGCCGAGATCGATCCCGGAAAGATCTGCGGATGGATCTTCACGTACGAGGAAAAAGGCAAACGAATGAAGGCATAAGACAATGAAACGGATCGGCATACTGACTGGAGGCGGCGATGTCCCCGGCCTCAACCCCTGCATCAAAGCTGTTGTTTTCCGCGCCATTGACGCCGGCTACGAAGTCCTCGGCATCCGCCGCGGCTGGGGCGGACTCCTCAATTACAATGTCGCGGAGAAAGAGAAGTCGCTGGAGTGGATTATCCCCCTGACGAAGACGAACACCCGGACCATCGACCGCTCCGGAGGGACGTTCCTCCATACATCGAGGACAAACCCCGGAAAAGTGAAGGCCGCCGACGTCCCGGCATTCCTGAAGGACCCCAAACACCCGCAGGTGGACGGGAGGCTGGACTTCACCCCCCACGTCCTCCGGGTCCTCAGCGCCCTGGGCATCGACGCGCTCATTACGATCGGAGGGGACGACACGCTCAGTTACTCGGCGCGGCTCCACGAGGAGTCGTTCCCCGTCGTGGCAATCCCGAAAACGATGGACAATGACGTCTACGGCACCGATTACTGCATCGGCTTTTCGACGGCGGTCACGCGGAGCGTCGATTTCATCACCAACCTCCGCACACCGACCGGCTCACACGAAAGGATCGCCATTGTCGAGCTCTTCGGGAGAAACTCCGGCGAAACCTCCCTGATCTCCGCGTACCTCGCGGGGGTG
Organism: Ignavibacteriota bacterium; assembly: GCA_003157485.1. Lineage (GTDB taxonomy): Bacteria > Bacteroidota > Ignavibacteria > UBA10030 > UBA6906 > Fen-1273. Next base: position 19,264 of record PMJQ01000141.1, on the reverse strand, counting down.
GACAGGGCGATCATCTCCGAAGTCCACTTCGACCCGGAACGGCTGGCGCAATTCCTCATGGAAGACAAAAAGAACAACCCCAGCAACTACGCCATTATGACGATTTCCGAGGGGGCGCAGCTTGTAGGAGGAAAGATCGTGGAGTACGGGCAGGCGGATGCGTACGGTCACAAGAAGCTCGGCGGGATCGGCGCAATCACCGGCGACGCGATACAGAAATTGACCGGGTCGCACGTCATATACCAGCAGGTCGCCTATCTCATGCGGAGCGGCGAGCCGGACGCCCTCGACCGGATGGTCGCTATTAGCTACGCGAGCCTGGCCACGGATCTGGTGCTCAAGGGTGAATTCGGCAAGATGGTCGCACTGCAAGAGGGAAAATACACGGTGATTCCGGTCGAGACAATCTCGCAGGGGAAGAAGACCGTCGACGTCGAGGAGCTGTATGACAGCGAGAAGTACCGGCCGAAGGTGACGCACATACTCCACAAGCCGATGTTTTTATATTGAAGCGCCACTGAAGTCAGCGGCGCCAGAAGAGGCGCCGCTGAGGTCGCCGCCGTGAGGCGGCGACCTCAATCGGAGATGCGGAACTGGGGGTCGTCGGGGCGTATTGCGTCATGCATCCGCCGCAAAGCTCGGAAAGAGTCCTGGCTCCCCCTCACTGAGGCCGCGCGGTAGTAGAATGCGGCCTCGGCATTCCTGACGGGGAGCCCCGTTCCCGTTTCATAGCAGTAACCGAGCCCCACCTCGGCCAGGACGGAGCCCTCGTCCGCTGCCTTCTTCAGTATCTCCACAGCTTCCTTCCTCCCCGACGTGTCCGCCGGCGAGCGGAGCGTCATCAGCGCGATGCGGACCATCGCGTCCTTGCTCCCGAGTGAGGCCGCCCGGGTCCAGAGCTCCGTCGCCTTCTCCAGGCTCTGGGGAACCCACCTGCCGGCATAGTATGCAAGCCCCGCCTCCACGAGCGCGGGGGTGTACCCCTTCTCCCCCGCTTTTGTCAGAAGCTTGAAAGCTTCGTCCCCGCTCAGATAGACCTGCGCCTGTGCAAGCACACCGTCAAACCCGAGCGCAGACACCCCGGCCCATGCGAATTCCGCCTCCGGCTCCCCCTTTGCCGCAGCAGCCTTGATGTGCGGAAGCGTGTTTTTCTGCTCGAGGAGTTTTACGAGAAGCTCCGGAGCACGGGGAGAATCGAGCCGGATCGCACGGACATATGACGCACAGGCTTTGACCGGGTCCTTCGGCACGCCGATCCCCTTTTCATACGAGCGTCCAAGGACGGTCAACGCCTCGGGACTCCCCGCCTCCCCCGCCAGCATGATCGCCGAGAGCGTCGAGGAGTCGGCCTGTGATTCGGTTTCAAGAAGTTTCGAAATTCCGAGCGCCCTCCGCACGGACGGCGAAGCGTTCTGTATCGCCTCTTTCAGGAGGAGGCTGTCCCCCGGCACGGCCCCGGCTTCCTGCTCAAAGTCGAGGAAGACGAGCCCGGTGTTCGGTGCTTTCGCCGGCGGGGCGTTCGCCGTGTCCCTGTGCCCCGGCCCGAGCCCCTGCTTCTCCAATCGTGCCAGGGCTTCCTTCGCCGGTGCATAGCCGGCGGAGGCAGATTTCCTGACCCAGGCATACGCGGAATCGAAGTTGCGCGGGACGACGAGGTCTTCCGTCATGAACTGCGCCATCGCATATTCCGACTCCACCATGCCCTTCTCCGCGCAGGCATGAAACAGCCTGTAGGCCTCGAACGGATCCCACGGAACACCCCAGCCGTTGTAGCACATGATGCCGTAGTTGAACATCGCGGGGGTATAGTTCTGGTCGGCCGCCTTGTGCATCCAGTAGGCCGCCCGGACGGTGTCGGCGGCCGCACCGCGACCGAAGAGGTACCGTATCGAAAGCTCATGCTGTGCGAGGACGTCTCCCGAGTTGGCCTTGCGGGTGACGATAAACGTCTCCCACATCTCGTACAGCGCGTCGGATTGAACCACGATGGGAGGCTGGGCGGGGGGCCTGTACTTCTTGAAGACCGGGCTGTCGTCCTTCGACTGCGCCAGGCCGGCCGGCGGGGCGACGAGGAGGAGGGAGAAGAGGATCCCCGTCCCCAGTGCAAGCGCTGCGAAGCCCGGCAATGCGGATGGTAACCCTCTGACGGTCCTGCGTGTCATTCGTATCGGAGGGCTTCTATGGGATCGAGGTTTGAGGCCTTCCACGCGGGATAGACACCGAACACGAATCCCACAATGGAACAGGAGAGAAGACCTATGCCCACCCAGTTCCAGGGGATCACTGCCGGGGAATCTGTCAGGATGCTGACGACGTTTCCCCCCAGGATTCCCGTCAGGACGCCGAATGCGCCGCCGATTTCACACAGGATGACCGCTTCGATCATGAACTGGGAGAGTATGTCGGATTTCTGCGCGCCGATCGATTTGCGGATCCCGATCTCGCGCGTCCGCTCGGTCACCGAGACCAGCNNTGATGTTCATGATGCCGATCCCCGCCGCGAGAAGGGCGATGCAGCTCACAAGGAGCACCCCCATCCGGACGTAGACCGTGAAATCGTTGAACTGCTTGACCAGCGAATCATTCGAAAAGTAGCTGAAATCGTCCTCCGCGCCGGGCGGGACGTTCCGGGCGGTCCGCATGATGCCGCGGACCTGTTCGATGGCGTCGTCCATCACCTCCTGGCTGCGCGCCTTGACCATGATATGCAGGCTCTGGTCCGACTTGCCGTACTTCTGAAAATAGGTCGTCAGGGGGGTCACGACGAAGTTGTCCTGATTCCCTCCAAGCGACGTCCCTTTCTTTGCGTAGACGCCGATGACCTGATAGACCCCCTGGTCCACCCGGACCGTCTCCCCCACAGGATCGACGTACTGCGGGAAGAGGATCTCCACGACCGCAGACCCCAGGACCACCACAGGCCGCGCCATATCAAGGTCCTGCGGCGTAAGCCCCCGCCCCTGCGCCACCGACCAGTCATTCGTCTCCTGTCCCTCGATCGTCTCGCCGTACATGCCGATGTTGGGATTAGTCTTCCTTCCAGCCCACCAGACGATCTTTCCCCCTTCGGACCCNNGCGCCGAGCTGCGTCATCCCCTGCTCGACGCTGTTCTGGAGGACACTCAGCGCGGTCATGACGGAGATGATGGAGAAAATGCCCACGACGATGCCCAGCATCGTAAGCACGGAGCGGAGCTTGCTGGAGCGGATCGCCGCAAGGGCCATGAGGAGGCTTTCCTTGAAGTTGGCGAAGCTCAGATAGTGCGTTTTCATGCTGCGGGGTGTGCGCGTTAAGATCGATAGTATGGAATGTACCACATTCGGCGGGGATATTCAATGGCGCCTTCGGCGCCACAGGTGCCGCCTTCGGCGCAGCCGGCGGAGGAAGTTACTGCAGTGCTATTCGAACCGAAGGGCTTCAATGGGGTCGAGGTTCGAGGCCTTCCACGCGGGGTACACGCCGAAGACGAACCCGACGACGGAACAGACGAGGATGCCGATGCCGACCCACTCCCAGGGGATGACCGCAGGGACCTCCATGAGAACGCCGACGACGTTCCCGCCGATCACTCCGAGGACGATTCCGATCAGGCCGCCGATTTCGCAGAGGATGACCGCCTCGATCATAAACTGGGTCAGTATGTCGGATCTCTGAGCCCCGATGGACTTGCGGACGCCGATCTCCTTCGTCCGTTCGGTGACGGACACGAGCATGATGTTCATGATGCCGACCCCCGCCGCGATCAGGGAGATGGAACTGACGAGAAGAACGCCGAGCCGGAGATAGAGCGTGAGGTCGTTAAACTCCTTGATGAGCGAATCGTTCGAGAACCAGCCGAAATCGTCCTCCGCCCCGGGGGCGACATGGCGTGCGGCGCGGAGAATCATGCGCGACTGTTCGACGGCGTCCTCCACGAGCTCCCGGCTGCGCGCCTTGACCATGATGTGGATGTCGCGGCCTTCCTTGCCGTACCTGCCGAAGAACGCCGTGATCGGCGTGCACACGAAATTGTCCTGGTCTCCCCCGAGGGACCCCCCTTTTTTCTTGAAGACGCCGATCACCTGGTACACGGCTCCGTCGACCCGGATCGACTGGCCGACCGGATCCACGTACGCCGGAAACAGCTTCTCGACGACAGGCCTCCCCAGGACCGCCACCATGCGGGCCTGATCGAGGTCGGCATCCGAGAAGCTCCTGCCGCTCTCGATCACCCAGTCGTTCGTGATCACCCCTTCGGTGTTTTCGCCGCAGATCTGGACGTTCGGGTTGGTCTTCTGCCCCTGCCAGAACACCACACGGCCGAACTGCCACCCCTCGATGCCGACCGCCTCGGCGAGGGTGGCCTTCTCCCTTACCTGGAGGGCCTGGTCGTACGTGATGTCTTTCCGGTTGCGGTACCGGCCGCGGTTGTTGTCGCCGAAAGATGCCGGAAACTTCTGCATTTGGAACGTGTTGGCGCCGAGCTGCGTGATCCCCTCTTCGATGCTGTTCCGGAGGACACCCAGCGCGGTCATCACCGAGATGATCGAAAAGACGCCGACCGCCACGCCGAGAAGCGTCAGGACCGAGCGGAGTTTGCTCCCCCGGATCGCCGCGAGCGCCATGAGAAGGCTCTCGCGGAAGCTGTCCCACTGCAGAACGAGTCTACTCATAGCGGAGGGCCTCCACCGGATCCATTTTCGCCGCCCTGTACGCCGGGAGGAAACCGGAGATGAGTCCGACAACGAGCGAGATGCCGATGGAGATGAACACGACGGAGAGCGGCATCGCCGTGGGGAGGAACTGGTCGACAATGAGGCTGAGCGGGAACGCGATCGCGAGCCCGATGAGCCCGCCGAGAAGACAGAGGACCGCGGCCTCGGAGAGGAACTGCATCAGGATCGTCCGCCGTTTCGCGCCTATCGCCTTCCGTATGCCGATCTCCCGGGTCCGTTCCGTTACGGACACGAACATGATGTTCATGATCCCGATCCCCCCCACGAAGAGGGAGAGCCCCGTGATGAATAGCCCGATCGAGGCGATGACGAGGCTGATCGGCGCAAAGGTCTGCGTCAGGATCTCCTGCTGGTTGATGTTGAAGTCGTTCGCTTTCCCCGGCGTGAGCCCCCGGATCGTCCGCATGATCCCTTCGAGCTCAAGCTTGGCGTCGTCAAGCTGCTTGAGATCCGCGACCTTCACCTGGATCGTCACGTCGCGCCTGCCGCCAAACTGGTTCTGGAACGAATTGAGTGGCACGAACACGCGCGTGTCCGCGGTGAACTGGCCGAAGATACCCCCCTGCTTCTCCAACGTCCCGATGATTGTATAGGGGAATCCCGAAACGCGGATCGTCTTCCCGATGGGATCCCCGCGCGGGAAGAGGTTTTCGACGACCGTCGCGCCCACGACGCAGACGGGCCGACCGCCGTTTGACTCCTCCGCCGTAAAGAACCTTCCGTCACCGAGGGAAACCCCCGCGGTGGCCAGGTACTGGGAGGTCGTGCCGCTGATGAACCCCCCCTCCATGCTGTTGTCGCCGTACGTCACCCGGCGCCCGGTCGCAACGACCGGGGCCACGGCCGCGGCAAACATCGACTGCCGCTCAATCCTGGCGGCGTACGAGACCTCGAGCATACGCCGGTTGCGGATCGTGGACCAATCGTCGTTGGAGACCCAGGGAAACTTCTGGATGTAGAGGACGTCCGTCCCGAACGCCTCGGCGCTCTTTTCGAACGCCCTGTTGACCCCTTCGATCGCCGTCGCCATCAGCGTCACGGAAACGATGCCGATGATGATGCCGAGCGTGGTCAGGACGGAGCGCATCTTGTTCGCCCGGATGGCCCGGATCGAGATCACGAGTCCTTCTCTAAGTTCCGTCAGGAAATACGCCATGCCCCTCCTCCGTCAGGATGCCTTCGCCGCGGTATAGGTGCGCCGTTTCGTCACGGGCTCGTCGCTTTCGATGTGGCCGTCGCGCAGCCGTATCGTCCTGTGCGCATGCTCGGCGATGTCAGGCTCGTGCGTGACGAGGATTATCGTGTTCCCCTGGTCGTGCAGCTCCTGAAAGAGCATCATGATCTCCTCGCCGGTCTTGGAGTCCAGGTTCCCCGTCGGCTCATCGGCGAGAATAATCGAGGGCTTCGTGACGAGCGCGCGAGCGACCGCGACGCGCTGCCGCTGCCCGCCGGAGAGCTCGTTGGGCTTGTGATGGATCCTGTCGCCAAGCTGGACGTGCTGGAGCGTCTCCGTGGCGCGCCGCCTCCGTTCCGCCGAGGGGACCCCCGCGTAGATCAGCGGCAGCTCCACGTTGTGCAGAGAATCGGACCGGGCGAGGAGGTTGAACGTCTGAAAGACGAACCCGATCTCTTTGTTCCGGATCTTCGCCAGCTCATTGTCGTTCATCTCGCTGACGTTGATCCCGTTAAAGAGGTACTGGCCGGACGTCGGCGTGTCGAGACACCCGATGATGTTCATGAGGGTCGATTTGCCCGAACCGGACGGGCCCATGATGGCCACGTACTCATTCTTCCCGATGTTCACCGACACCCCCTGAAGCGCCAGGACCTGTTCGGCGCCCCCCATGTCGTATGTCTTGACGATGTTCTTGAGCTCGATTATGTTTTCCATCGCGTTCGATCCTCGCATGCGTTGGGAGTGTGCCCGTCAGGATGACTGACCGGGAGCGCCGGGTGCGGGCTTCTTCACCTCTTCAATCCTTACCTTCGCCCCGTCTTCGAGTTCCCTGTTGATCGCCTTGTAGCTTCCGGAGACGATCTGCGCCCCCTCGGAGACTCCGTCGACGATCTCCACGTACTGGTCGCTGGCGATTCCCCGCTTGACCGGGACCGCCTTTGCCACGCCGTTGTCGACGACAAAGACGATCTCCTTCGGCTTGTTTTCGTTCTTGGTCTTCTGCGACTGCCCCGAGGTCAGCACCATGCCGCTCTGACCGTCCGACTGTCCGGTCTTGACCTCCACCTTGGGGGCGCGCGTCGTGACGGACTGGATGGGAACCGTGAGGACGTTCTGTTTCGTCATCGTTTCAATGTCGGCCGTCATCGACATTCCGGGCCGGAGCGTCACGCCCGGATCGACGATGCGCATTTTCACTGTGAAGTTCGTCACTTCCTCCTGCGTCCCCAGGTTCTTCGACGTTCCCGTGTTAGCAATTTCGTACACGACCGCGTTCACTTTCCTGTCGGGGAAGGCGTCAATGGAGACCCGCGCCGTGTCGCCCACATGGACGAGCGTCACGTCGTTCTCGCTGACGTCTACATCCGCCTCCATCTTCGAAAGGTCGGCCACCGTCATCACGTTTGTCCCCTGGAACTGCGCCGTCCCCAGGACCCGCTCGCCGAGCTGGTTGTTGAGCTGACTTATCGTGCCCTCCATCGGCGAGGTGATCGTCGTCTTCCTGAGGCTTTCCTCGGCCTGGTTCAGCGACGCTTCCGCCTGCGCGTACTGCGCTTTTGTCCCCTCGTAGGCCGAGACCGCCTGGTCGAAATCGGACTGCGCGATGAGACCTTTCGTCATCAACCCCTGCGCGCGTTTGTAATCCGCCTCCGCCTTCACGAGCGACGATTTCACCTGCAGGAGGCCGGCCTTGAACTGATCCCTCTGCGCGATATAGATGTCGGGCTTGATCTTGAGGAGAATGTCCCCCTTCTTCACCCGGTACCCTTCCTTCACCGGGAGAAGGACGATCTCCCCGCTCACTTCCGGCGAGATCTGCGCATGCACCTCAGGCTGGATCTTGCCCGTGGCGGTGACGACCTGCGTCAGCGTCCTGGCAGTCACTTTCTCCACGTTCACGGCGAGGACCGGCTCTTTCTTGCTTCCCAGGAACACGACGAGCCCCAGGGCAACCAGCACAACCACGATTGCCGAGATGATTATCAGCTTCTTCCGCGACTTCTTCCCGTTCGTTGCCATTCTCCAGGCTCCTTGATTAGTGTGCCCCCGGGGGCGGGTTCAGTACGTTCGTTCACCAATGATGTAGTCGACGTTTTTCTTTGCAGTGATGTAGTTGTAGACGGAGTTCACGAGGTTCACCTGGGCCTGCACGAGCCCCGCGTTCGCCGTCAGGAGGTCGAGAAGCGTCCCGGCGCCCAGATTGTATTTTTCCTCGGCGATCTTCCTGTCTTCCGTCGCCGATTTGACCCCGTCCTGACTCACCTCGTACTGCTTCCGTCCCGCTTCGAAGTCCAGCAGCGCCTTCTTGAGCTGGTCGTATATGTCGCGTTCGGTCTGCGCGACCGTAATCTCCGCTATCCGCCGGTTCGCAACCGCCGACTGGACGTTTGCATTTGTCGTGAATCCGTCGAACAGCGTCCAGGAGACCGTGAGACCCCAGTTGATCGTCTTCGTATCCGAGAGGTTTGCAAGCTGATCGGCGGTCCCGAGTGAATACCCGGCGTTGGCCGAGACGGAAGGGAAGTACGAGCTCCTGGCCGAAGTGACGCCGGACGAGGCGGCGTTATACGTTTCGACTGCACTCTTGTAATCAGGCCGCGCGATGAGCGAACGCTTCTCGAGGTCCATGAAATTCTTGTACAGGGCAGCGGTGGAATCGAGCTCGGCCGGGGTGATCACGAGCGAGATCGTCGGGTCGATGAAGGTGTACTCGGTGCCGACTTCCAGCCCGATCAGGTCGACGAGGTCGGTCTTGGACTTGTCAAACGTCACCTGCGCCTGTATGAGCGCAAACTGGTCGGCCGCAACGATCGATTGCTGCCTGTACACATCCGCCTGCGCCGATGCGCCGACACGGGCGGACTCGGTGATCCTCTCGAGCTGTTTATTATCACGCTTCAGGTTCTCGTCTGCGACCTTGACGAGCTCCTGGTTCCTCAGGATGTTCAGATACGCGCTCTCCGTCTGGTAGACGATCGACTGACGCGTCCGTACGGCCGTTTGTTCCGCCGAGACGGACCGGGAGGTCGCCTGCCCCACGAGCCCCTGCCTGTTAAACCCGTCAAACAGGGTCATGTTTGCATTCACTCCGCTCCGGAACTGGTTTATCGTGCTCTTGCTGGGGGGGAGAAGGAATGTCCCACCTCCCAGGTTCGTTTGCGTGGTGCCCGTCTTGTCCGTCGCATACCGCCCCCAGTTACCCGAGGCGGAGACATACGGGAGATACCCGCCGTACGCCCCCAGAACACCAGCCTGCGCCGCCCCGACGTTTGCATCGGCCTGTACGACGCTGAGGTTGTGCTGAAGAGCGACCTGCGTCGCCTGGTCCAGCGTAAGATTGGTCGACTGACCGTAAAGGAATGGACCACACAATGCTGCTGCGGTCACTATGACTGCTTTGATAAATCGCATAAGATGCTCCTGGGTTGGCAGTTGCTGACGGTACCTCTTTAACGGTGTGAATTAATGAAAGTTTCAGAAAAAGACATCAAAAGTGCCCTTCCTGAGCGAGTATCCGGTCTTTTATTATCAGGAGATACTCCAGCGCTGCGTCGTGCTCGTTGGGGATCCTCCCGTCGAGTATTGCCTCCTCGATCGCTTTTTTCAGCTCGCCGACTGCCCTCCCCTGACTGAGGGAACACACGGCCATGATCTCGTCCCCCTTCACCGGCGGCTGCCAGTTCCGGAGCCGGTCCCTCTCCTCCACCTCCACGATCTTCTTCATGACGATTTCGTAGTTCTCGCGGTACCGGGCGACAAGCGAGGGGTTCTTCGACGTGATATCGGCCCGGCAGAGGATCATCAGGTCGTCGATGTCGTTCCCGGTTTCAAAAACAAGCCTCCGGACCGCGGAGTCCGTGACGCCATCGTCGACGAGGGCCATAGGGCGGAGATGGAGCCGCACGAGCTTCTCGACGTACGGGAGATGCTCCAGCGGCAGCTTCAGCCTCTGGAAGATCTTCTTCATCATGCGGGCACCGAGCTCCTCGTGGCCGTGGAACGTCCACCCCGTCCCCTCTTTGAATGCCTTTGTCCTCGGCTTGGCGATATCATGCACAAGCGCGGTGAACCGGAGCCAGAGATTGTCCGACACCACCGCGACGTTGTCAACGACCGTGCACGTGTGAAGAAACACATCCTTGTGGTGATGGTCGCGCCTCTGGTCCACTCCCGCCATCTGGGCGATCTCGGGGAACACGCGATGCAGGAGACCGGTGTCGAACATCAGGCGGAGCCCCACGGAGGGGAGCCGCGTGCCGAGGATCTTGAGGAATTCCTCGGTGACCCTCTCCGCCGCGACGATCGCGAGGCGGTCGCGCATGCCGGCCACGGCTTCGAGAACGGACGCGTCGATCCGGAAATCGAGCTGCGAGGCAAAACGAACGGCGCGCATCATCCGGAGAGGATCATCCTCAAATGTCTTCCCGGGATCGACCGGAGTCCTGAGGAGCCTGCGCGCAAGATCCTCTCTTCCGCCCAGAGGATCGTGGAGACGGCCCCACGTCTCCCGGTTCAGGGAAGCCGCCATCGCGTTGACCGTGAAATCCCTCCGGAGGAGATCCTCCGCGAGCGTCGCGGGAGCGACGGAGGGGTTCCGTGAATCGGGATCGTACCGTTCTTTCCTGGCGCCCACGAATTCCACGTTCCCCTTCTCCGACGGGATCCGTGCGGTGCCGAACCTCGGGAACGCCACGACCGTCCCGATCCCCGTTTCCCGCGATACCTCCCGCGCGAATGCAACGCCGTCACCCATCACGAGGATATCGATGTCCCCTTCCCCGCCGCCGAGGAGGGCGTCGCGCACGTACCCGCCGACAACGTAGACTTCCGTCCCGGACCTGTCGGCGATGCCGCCGATCGTCCCGAAAAGAGGGTGTGCGAGCGCGATATGCTCTTCGGTCCGGTCCATCACATCGAAAACGACTGCTGGCTGATCTTCTCCATTATCGCATTTGCGACAACAAGGGCACGCCTGCCGTCCTCGCCGCTCACGACGGGGCGCGTGCCGGAGACGGCCGCACGGGCGAAAAGCTCAAGCTCGTACCGGAGGGCATTCACCTCTTTCACCTCCGGGAGCTCGTAGACAATCTTCCGCCTGTGCTTTCCGGAGCCGAGTTCGCCGAGCATCATGGTCCCCTTCGTGTCCGGTTCGTCCTCACCGACGAGCCGGAACACTTCGGCGGTGCCTTCCGAGAAATCGATCGAGATGTACCCACTCTTCTGGAACAGGCGCATTTTCCTCATCTTCCGTTGGGAGATCCTGCTCGCGGTCACGTTCGCCACGCAGCCGTTTTCGAACTGGATCCGCGCGTTGGCAATGTCAGCGGTGTCGGACACCACGGCGACGCCGTTCGCCTCCACGGCGCGGACGGGCGAATGGACGAATGCAAGGATCAGGTCGATATCGTGGATCATGAGATCGAGGACGACGCCGACGTCAGTCCCTCTGGGGTTGAACTGCGCGAGTCGGTGCGACTCGACGAACATGGGCTCGATTTTGTACTTCTCGAGGGCGAGGATGGCGGGATTAAACCGCTCGATGTGCCCCACCTGGATGATCAGCCCCCGCCCGGAGGCCGCGCCGCAGAGCGCGTCCGCCTCCGCCACCGTCTGCGTTATCGGCTTCTCCAGGAACACGTGCTTCCCGCGTTCCAGGGCCCTGAGCGCCACGGCGCAGTGCGCGTTCGTCGTCGTGGCGATTGTGACGGCGTCCACGGAGTCAAGGAGCGCGTCAAGCGTCTCCTCCGCGCGCGTGCCGTACCGGAGGGCGACATCCGCCGCCCTGGCCGGGTCCGTGTCGTACACACCGCTCAGGCGAACTCCCGGCATGTCCGCGAGCATTTTTGCATGAAGCGATCCAAGATGACCGACGCCGACGACGCCGATACGATAGGGGTCCACGTATGCTCCTCGAGGAAAATCGTGTGTGTCAGTCAGACGCCGCCGGGAACATAGCGGACGTCCGTTTTCAGCCATTGCAGAAAACCGCTCACTTCATAAAACACGGCATCGGCACCGGCGCGTGCGACCCGCGCGCTGTCATAGGAATCCCACAACACGGCTACGGACGTCGCCCCCGCGGCCTTCGACGCCGTGATGTCTCCGACGGCATCCCCCACCATCACGACTTCGGCCGGGAGGAGGGAGTACGCGTCGATGAATTTGCGTATCCCCTCCGGATCGGGCTTGTGCCTCACGACGTCGTTCCCCGAGACGATCATGTCGAAATACCCTTCGATCCCCAGTGCCTCGAGCGTGATCATCGCCGTCCGTCTCCCCTTGCCTGTAAAGATCCCCAGGGGAATCCCCCTCGTCTTCAGGAACGCAAGGACATCGTCCATCCCCGCATGGAGCGACGCCATCGCATGATGGTGCCCCCTGTAGAATTCGCACAGGTCGTCCATCGCCGCCCCCAGGCGGTCCTTCCCCACGATCGGCACAAGGGCGCCTTCCTCGGGGGGGCCGAAGAGGGCGATGATTTCCCGCGGCTCATACGTCCGCCCGCAGTATTTCGTGGCAATGAAATTGAATGTCGCAAATATGAGCTCGTTCGTCCTCGTCAGCGTGCCGTCGATGTCAAAGAGGACTCCGCCGACGGCAAGCGGTCCGGCGCCGTGAGGCGTGCTGTCTGGTTTTGTCTCCATAGACAAGTAATATACCCATACGTCCGTCGAATTTCAACGAACGGAGCCGCCTTGCAATTCGCGGAGCATTGTAATAACTTATCTCATGCACGAGACCCATCTGGCAAGACAGGTCATTCTCAAGAACAAGGAAGAGCGGCGGATTGTCGCCGGCCACCCCTGGGCGTTCAGCAACGAAGTCCGGGAGACGAGGGGAAACCCGGCCGTCGGCGACATCGTCGAGCTCGTCGCCGCCAGCGGCCTGTCGCTCGGCGTCGGCCTTTACAACCCCCACTCGCTCATCGCATTCCGCCTTCTCTCCAACACCATCGTCGGGATCGATCACGATTTCTTCTTCGGGCGGATCGCTGCGGCACGCGATCTGCGCGAGAAGCTCTACCCGGGAGAAACCACATACCGGCTCGTCCACGGCGAGGGAGACTTCCTGACCGGACTCGTCATCGACAGGTTTAACGACCAGTTCGCCGTCCAGACATTCTCGTACGGGATGGAGCAGCGCCTCGGGCTCATCTGCGACGTCCTGAAGGAACTCTTCCATCCGTCCTGCATCGTCGCCCGGAATGAGTCTCCGCTCAGGGCGCTCGAGAACCTTCCGATGCAGCGCGCTGTTCTGTATGGAGAGCCCTCCCCCACGCTCATCACCGAGCGCGGTCTGAGGTATACTGTGGACCTGAGGGACGGCCAGAAGACCGGGTTCTACCTCGACCAGAGGGAGAACCGGGGCGTGCTGGAGCGTTTCAGCAGGGGGGCGGACGTCCTGGACGCGTTCTGCAACGACGGGGGCTTTTCCCTCACGGCAGGGCGTGCGGGGGCGAAGTCGGTCCTGGGGATCGACATCTCCGCGGAAGCCGTGGCCAGGGCGCGCGCCAATGCCATACTCAACGGAATCGACAACGTCTCATTCGAAGAGGGAGACGTGTTTACGAGACTGACCCAGCTGGCCGCCTCGGGCCGGAAGTACGGGGTTGTCGTTCTGGATCCCCCCTCGTTCACACGGAGCAGGAAAAACGTGCAGTCGGCAAAAAAGGGGTACAGGATGCTCCACATGGCGGCGTTCCCCCTTCTCGAGGAGGGGGGAATACTCATGACCGCCTCCTGCTCCCATCACATACTCCCGGAGGTCTTCGAGGGAATCGTTGATGACGCCGCACGGCTTGGGGGGCGCCGCCTGCAGCTTCTCGAATGGCGGGGGGCGGCTCCCGACCACCCGGTTCTCCCCTCCGTTCCCGAAACCCGATATCTCAAGCTGGGCCTCTTCCGTGTTCTCTGAGCTCACAACAAACGCCACGAGGAGTGATACGACAATGCGCCGGACCGGTTATGCCATCCCCCTCCTTCTCGTCCTTTTCATCGCCGCGGGGAACCCCGCCACCGCACAGTCACGCTCGTACCCGGGACGGGCCGACAGCGCTTCCCGGGAGACCGTAACGACGACATACGACCAGGGGGAGTACCTTAATACCTGGGGGGTCGACATTATGATCTCCTCGAACGGGTTCGGACTGGGAACGTTTTACAGGCGGGAATTCACACCGGATATGTTCGGATTCGTCAATTTCTCGGTCTCCGAGGCAAAGGACTCGCGGGAGATCGAACAGTACGACATCTACGGCAACTCGACGGTGCCCGGCAAGCTGAACCGGTTCATGGTCCTCCCCCTCATGTTCGGCGTCCAGTACAGGCTGTTCCGCGAGGACATCGTCGACACATTCCGGCCGTACGTGAACGTCGCGGTCGGACCGACGCTTATTTATATGTCACCGTTCGTCGACCTCGTCCCCCAGGCTGACGGGAGCATTGCGGTCAACGAGGTGGAGTTCTTCAAAAGCTTCGGCCGCGGCACGCCGCATTACACGGCGTCGGCGTACATAGGTTTCGGGGCGAACTTCGGCGGGGAACACTCGGGGGTATTCGGCGTGAACTTCCGCTACTACTTCACCTATCTCCTGGGGAACGGGCTCCCCTCGCTGTACGACACAAACACGGGGCTCCTCTCCGGGACGAAGAATGACTTCGGCGGGTTTTTCATCACGGTAAACGTGGGGCTGGGCTATTAATGGCGAAAGGCACTGGCACACACTCCGGAAATCCCCTTCATCCGCAGCAGTTACCAATGCCTTTCTTTGTTACGGCGTGAACAACCTACAAAGACCCCGGTTTCCCGTTGGTGACGCATGTCACGGGGAAAGCGAAGCCTGAAGATGCTTCCCCGTGTGTGACGAAGGATCCGCCGCAATCTCCTCAGGCGTCCCCGCGGACACGACCCTCCCCCCTCCTTCCCCCGCCTCAGGCCCGAGATCGATGACATAGTCGGCGCACTTGATGACGTCCAGATTGTGTTCGATGATAACGACGGAGTTTCCGGCTTCAATGAGCGCGTTAAAGCAACGGAGGAGCTTCGCGATGTCGTCGAAATGAAGCCCCGTCGTCGGCTCGTCGAATATGAAAAGCACATGCCTGTCGGCGGCCGGGGCCGCAAGGTGCGCAGCAAGCTTTATCCTCTGCGCCTCTCCCCCCGAGAGCGACGTCGCGGGCTGTCCAAGCCGGATGTACCCGAGACCGACCTCGTCAAGGATGCTCAGCCGCTGCGCCACTTTCCTCCCCTGGGCATCCTGGCCGAAAAATGCGATCGCTTCCGTGACTGTCAGACCCAGGACATCATCGATGTTCTTCCCCTTGTAACGGACGTCGAGTATTTCCTTTTTGTAGCGCTTCCCTTTGCAGACATCGCACGGGAGGAAGAGATCGGCCAGAAACTGCATTTCGACCTTGACGACCCCGTCCCCCTCGCACTCATCGCATCTCCCGCCGGGCACATTGAATGAGAACATCCCCGGGGTATAGCCGTGGATTTTCGCCGACTGGGTTGCGGCGAAAAGCGTCCGTATCTGGTCGAAGACCTGTATGTACGTCACCGGGTTCGACCGGGGGGTCCTGCCGATCGGAGACTGGTCCACGAGCTCTACGCTTGAGAGTTCCTCTTGCCCCGTTATCGACCGGCAGACTCCGGGAGGAACCCCCGTGCCGGCCATCGCGCGCTTTACTCCGGCGTACAGAACCTCATGGACGAGCGTGCTCTTGCCGCTGCCGCTGACGCCGGTGACGCAGACAAGCAGGTTGAGAGGGATTGCGACATTGATCCCCTTGAGATTGTGCCGGGACGCCCCTTCGATCCGGATCTCGCGCCCGGAAGGGACGCGGCGAGACCCGGGGACCGGGATCTTCGATTTCCCGCTCAGGTACGCACCGGTGAGCGAATGTGCGTCTTTCAGGATCTCCCCGAGCGTCCCCGCGGCGACAACTTCGCCCCCATGTTCACCCGCACGCGGGCCCATGTCCACGATCATGTCTGCAGCCCGCATCATGTCGGCATCGTGCTCCACGACGATCACCGTGTTTCCCGCATCCCTGAGCGCCCTGAGGATCCGTATGAGCCTGTCGTTGTCACGGGGGTGGAGCCCGATGCTGGGCTCGTCGAGGACATAGACCGCCCCGACAAGCGAAGAGCCGAGTGAAGTCGCGAGATTGATCCGCTGCGATTCGCCCCCCGAGAGGGTACTTGACAGCCTGTCGAGCGTGAGATAGCCGATCCCGACGTCATCAAGGTACGCGATCCGCCTCTTCAGCTCCTCCAGGATCCGGCGCGCGATGGCGGATTCCTCGGCCGTCAGGCCGAGCGAGGTGAGATACCCACGCACGCCGGCAATCGTGAGGCCCACCACGTCGGCGATCCCTTTTCCTCCCACGCGGACTGCGAGGGCCTCAGGGCGGAGACGGGCCCCCCCGCACGCCGGACACGTCGTGTACCCCCGGTACCTGCTCAGGAGCACCCTGTAGTAGATCTTGTACGATTTCTTTTCGATCATCCGGAAGAACTTGTCCACCCCTTCGAAGTCCTCACTTCCCTCCCGTATCAGGCGGACCTCCCTCCCGTCGAGCTCTGCAAAGGGAACGTCGAGCCTGATATCCCATTTACGGGAAGCCCGGACAAGGGCGCGGAGCCATTCCTTGAATTTCGGGGTCGACCAGGGTTGAATCGCCCCTTCGCGCAGCGTTTTTTTCCTGTCGGGCACCACAAGGTCCATGTCGATCCCCACAGCTCTCCCGAACCCCTGACACTCCGGGCACGCGCCGAAAGGATTGTTGAAGGAGAAAAGGCGGGGGTCGGGCTCCTCATAATCGATATGGCAGTCCGGGCAGGCAAAGTTCTGGTTGAACGCGAGCGCGCCCCCCTCCCCCGGCACGATCAGGGACGCCATCCCGTTCCCCGACGCAAACGCGGATTCCACCGCGTCGGCCAGGCGGTCATTTCTCTCTTCATCCCTTATCACAAGCCTGTCGACGAGAACGTGTATCCCCCCCGCAGGCGCTTTCGCAGGTCCCGCGGATTCGTTCAGGTCGATGATTTCCTCCCCCAGGACGATCCTGAAGAACCCCTCCCTCTTGATGTTCGCAAGCGAGTCCGCCAGCGGCTCCCGGGGATGGACCGGAAGGGGGAATGTGACAAGGACCTTGAGCTCCTTCCCTTCCGCAGCGATTTTCGCGCGGAGCGCGGATTCGACGGTCCTGACGGAATCCCGTGTCACCATCCGGCCGCACTTGCGGCAGTACGTTCGTCCCGCGCGCGCGAACAGCAGCCTCAGATAATCGTAGACTTCCGTCGTCGTCCCGACGGTGGAGCGGGGGTTCCGTGTATTGGTCTTCTGCTCGATCGCCATCGCCGGGCCTATCCCCTGTATGAGGTCGACGTCCGGCTTGTCCATCCGCTCGAGAAACTGGCGCGCATAGGACGAGAGGCTCTCGACATAGCGCCTCTGCCCCTCGGCGTAGATCGTGTCGAAGGCGAGGCTGGATTTCCCCGAGCCGCTGACTCCCGTGACTACGATGAGCGCGTTCCTGGGAAGATCGATGCTGACGTTTTTCAGATTGTGGACCCGCGCACCGCGGATCGTGATCGATGTTTCCATATACCTGCACGATGTCCTGAACCATGCGCCGGGGGGTGATCCCCCGGGCGGCGGAATGCCGTAATCTTTAAGCTACGGCGGCGGGGGTGAAAACACAAGCCCCCGCGGAAAGAGCGCGGGGGCCTGGAGGAAGCGTATGTCCGGAATCTAGTGGACGAGACCGTCGATCGTATACGATGCCTGTCCGTTCGGTCCGTTCACGAACACGGTCAGCGTCGTCCGCGTGCCGAGCGTGTCGACGAGCTCGGTGTTGCCATCGCTCAGCTTGCAGGTGAACTGCGTCGCCCCCGGTCCCGGGACAAGAACGTCATTCAGCGTCAGAGCGCCGCCCAGACCGAATGTCACGATGACGACGTTCTGCGGCGCAGTAGGATCGGGGGGGGGCGGGATCGCCGCGATGACAGAAATCGTCGTCCCCGAGGAGAGCGGATGCCCGAGGGCATCGGCGACGGTAAAGGTGAACGTCTGGCTTCCCCCGTTGGCAATATTGAACGACCCCGGCGCAAAATTCGAGATTATCGAAGGCCCGCTCCAGAGGACAAGTATGCTGTCCTGGACGGATATTCCCGCCTGTCCGACCGTCTTTGCCGCGATATAGTGGTAGCCGTCACCGGAGGGACGGGTGCCGTTCACAGGCGCCGCATGGACGCCCAGGGGAGCGGGGTTCCCGCTTATCAGATCCGCCGATCCCTGGCCGTCGCTGTTCGTGAACACTTTTGGTTCGATCACGCCAGCCGTGCTGCTGAAGTAGATCGTCGTGTTCGCCGCTACCGGGTTGCTCCACCTGTCTCCCACGAGGACGCTGATAGGATTATGGACGCCCATCGTCCCCAGAATGGGGAGATTGTAGAGGTGCGCCGCGACCGTGAAATGTGTCTGGTCGGGGAAGCCCCCGTCGATGACGACGCGGACGGGAGACGTACTCACGGTACCGGAGGCGACTGTCCCGGTGGCGACGACCTGCACGACGCCGGCCCTGATCCCGGAGCTGAGCGTCATTATCGCCTGGCCGTTAGAGTTTGTCGTGACGGCGACCGGGGAGAGGAACTCACCCCCGCCGGGGCCGTTAACGATCGTAAAGACAAGCTGGATCGCATGGGTGATGTCCACGGGAAGACCGAGGGAGTCCCTCACTTCCCACGTCATCGTCGTCGTCTCCGTTCCGCCGACCCCCTTCACCTGGATTTCGGGAGGGGCCGCTCCGAGGAAGGCNNACCGTCTGCGCGATGCCGCTGCCGGTGCCGCCGATGATCTGGGACCTGCGCGCCATCGCCACGTTGAGCTGTGTGATCTGGTTCGATGACAGAGGCGCGACGATGGCGGTGTCCCGGTAACCGGACAGATGGAACGTGAGCTGCGCCGACGAGGTGCTGTCGATCGTGAACGTAAAGCTGTACTTCCCGTTGGCGTCCGTCGTCGTCGACGAGGCGCCAGAGCCGATCGGCTGCGCCGTCACCGTCACGCCGGCGAGATTGNNGATTGTCTTGCTCATAGGTTGCCGTCCTTTAGTTTTGGGGACCTGTCAGCGCCGTCACTCTCCCCTTTTGTTAACGACGTGACGTTCGTATTTCAGCTGATCAAGCAGCCACCTGTCGAATATGCCGTCTTCCTTCGTCTTCTGCGTGATCCGCTCCTGGAGCGTGGGGACAAGCTCCGCTTTTATAAGGATCACAAGCTCTTTCTTGACGAGGTTGTCGCTGTTGAAACCGAATATGTACCTGAGGCCGAAGACGTACCAGGGAAGGTCCTTCAGAAACGGC
>PMJQ01000026.1:5925-7631 GCA_003157485.1 Ignavibacteriota bacterium | reverse complement strand
AATCTCGAACACCGGGACGACGACGTACAACAAGATGGTCTTCGGCATGCTTGTCGGGACGTACGTCGGCGTGACCTCGACAGAGGACTACCAGGAATACAGCGACGACTGGTCGTTCTATGACCCGACGCAGAATATCACGTACACGGGGGATTTCAAGGCGATCAACGGTCAGCCCATGAAGAATCCCCTCTGGGTGGGGGGGACGGGCCTCGTGGGGTACGCGTTTCTGGAGAGCCCCGGCAATCCGTATGACGGGATCGACAACGACGGCGACGCCGATTCCTCCGCCGCGGGGATCTCCGCTCCCCGGTTCACGTCGACCGACTTTGACACGACGGTTCTGACCGTCGGAAAGAAGATCGTTCTCATCAACGATGACTTCTCGAGGACGCCGTACACGATACAGGCGACCGACACGGTGCTTCACACGCGCGGTCTGACGATGAAGATCACCCCCGGAGTCACGAAGGTCGTCGAAGGGAATGTCCTCGCCGATGCGGCGGGGAATCCCTATGTCAACCCTGATGCATACGACGGCGTGGACAACAANNCACCGGCGCGGGAACGAGCCCGTACAGCATGATCGACGAGCGGCGCGACGACCGGATCGACAACAACCTGGACTGGCAGATCAAGTACGACGACGTCGGCATTGACGGGCTCGACGACGGCGCGTTCGGCGCGCACGACGGGCTCCCGACGTCCGGGTACGATGCGAACTTCCATGATACAGGGCTTCCGGGCGAGCCGCATATCGACAAGACCGACGTCAGGGAATCCGACCAGATCGGCCTGACGAACTTCAGTTACTTCACCCCGTCCAACGTGATCGTCCTGGGGGACAAGGAAAGCCTCTGGCAGAGGCTTGTCCCGGGATTTTTCGACGTGCCGGCGTCCATTATCGGAGGCCGCCCGGTGAACGGCGAGGACGGCGACTTCGTCTACGGGACGGGGTACTTCCCGCTCCTTGCGAAAACCACGGAACGATTCTCTCTGGCTCTCGTCTACGGCGGAGGGATACTGGGGAACGAGGGGCTCGATGCGGACCTGGCGGATCTCCTGAAGCACAAACAGACGGTCCAGAAAATATACGACGCAAATTACCAGTTCCCGCAGCCGCCCGACAAGCCGACGCTGAGTGCGGTGCCGGGCAATCACCGCGTCACGCTCTACTGGGACCGGAAATCCGAAGCGACGATCGATCCCGTACTTCTGACGAAGACATTCGAGGGGTACCGGCTCTACAAGTCGACAGATCCGAACTTCAGCGACATATTCACGATCACGGACGGCTCCGGTGCTCCCCAGGGCTACAAGTGGCTCCAGGAATGGGATCTGGCGGACAAGATCACCGGGTATTACCAGGCGCAGGGGGAGGCATACCAGGATGCCTCGGGGTTCACGTATTATCTCGGAAGTGACAACGGGCTCGTCCACACGTTTGTCGACTCCGCAGTGGACAACGGGCGGCGCTATTTCTATGCGCTCGTCGCATACAGCAAGGGGGACCCGACGGCCGGGATATTCCCCGCGGAGAACACGCACTTCGTGACGATCACGCCGAGCGGTCAGGTTATCCATGACCAGAACGTCGTCGTCGTCGTTCCGAACGGACAGTCTGCCGGGTACGTCGCGGCGCCGACCGGCGTTCCTCTCACGCACGTCGTGCAGAAGGGGGCGGGGACCGTCTCGTACGTGCTGGC
>PMJQ01000026.1:0-5916 GCA_003157485.1 Ignavibacteriota bacterium | reverse complement strand
GTGATTACGACGCTCGGCCGAAAAAACATCCTGGCGTCCTCCGTCGTTGTCAGGAATCAGCAGGGGGCGGTCATCCCGTCGTCGGCGTACGTACTCAACTCCTCGATTCCGACGATCAAAGGGTCGGCATACAATTCGCTTCCTGCAGGCAACTACACGATCTCGTACCAGTATTATCCGGTCTACAGGAGCCCCAACATACTCGGTTCGCCGTACGCCGCCGAAACAAAGGACGCGGACATATTCGACGGGGTTCAGCTTGCCTTCCGGAACAACTGGCGGACGCAGATCATCGATTCATCGTCAGGCTGGGTTGGTACGTCGGCGTATGTCTGGAATTTCTCGCCGGTTGATCTTCCCTTCCTGTACAATGGGGCCGGACTGTTCGGCTACGCAAGGCCCGCGGACTACGAGTTCCAGTTTTCCTCTTCCGTCATCGACACCTCCATCGCGGACGATATCGACGGCATTCCGGCCACGCCGGTGTATTTCCGCGTCTACAACCGGACGGACAGCACGTACGTGAAATTCTTCTATTCCGACGGCGGAGGCGGGTTTGGGCGGCTCTCCAACGGCACGCAGGTCGTGCTTTTCGAGAAGAACCCCCGGGGGACGATTTCCGCGACATACTCCGCTCTCTTCAGCGTCTACGGTCCCCGGGACACGCTCTATAACCTGGGCACCAGCGATAAGCTTGTTATCAAAAACGCGCAGCCATTCAGGTTCGGCGACATATTCGAGTTCACACCGGCGGGCGCGACGGTAAGTGCTCCGTCGGCCAAGGCGGACCTGAGCCGGATCAAAGTGGTTCCGAACCCGTACGTGACGCAATCGGAGTTCGAGCTGCCGCTGAACCCGGGGATCACGAGCGGCCGGGGACAGAGGAAAATGGACTTCATCCACCTTCCCGCGGGAGCGTCTGTCAAGATATTCACCGCGCGCGGCGACTATGTCCAGACGCTCAGGCAGGACGGGAACATAGAGGACGGGGCGGTGTCGTGGGACCTGAAGACGTACGAAAACCTCGATGTCGCATTCGGCGTCTACTTCTATGTCGTTGAATCCCCCGTCGGCAACGCGACGGGGAAGATCGCAATCATTAAGTGAGACTGCCATCATGACAACGAAAATCCGGGTTCTCCCGTTGTGCCTTCTGATCCCGCTGTGCGGGGGGCTTTTCCCCGCGGGGGCTGCAGCCCAGTCAAAGGTCGGCACGACGGCCGCCCAGTTCCTCGGGATCCCCGTCGGCGCGCGTGCGATCGCCATGGGGGGCGCCTATGTCGCCGCCAACCAGGACGTCAGCTCGATCTACTGGAATCCCGGGGCGGTCGTGCAGGCGGGGGCGAGCGAATTCGCGTTTGTGAACACGGATTGGCTCGTCGGTACAAAGTTCCGCTGGTTCGGACTCGTCCTGAACCTGGACGGCGACAACGCCATCGGCGCGAGCGTCACGGACATGGACTACGGACAGGGGGACGTCACGACCGTCGCAAGCCCCGAAGGGACAGGCGAGACCTGGTCGGCGGCCGACCTTGCCGTCTCGCTCTCGTACAGCAGGAGGCTCACCGACAAGTTCTCGATCGGCGGAACCGTGAAATACATAAGCCAGCGGGTGTACAACGAAACGGCGAGCACCGTGGCGTTCGACGCCGGGCTGCTCTACGTGACGGACCTGAACGGCCTCCGTATCGGGATGTCGATGTCGAATTTCGGCGGCGACATGACCCTCTCGGGGCGGGATCTCCTCAACAGGGTCGACACGGACCCGAACAATGCCGGTTCGAACAAGACGCTCGTCGCCTACCTCAAGACCGACGCCTGGCCTCTTCCGCTTCTCTTCCGCGTCGGAGCTTCGATGGACGTCGTCAAGAACGACGATTTTACCGCCACGGTGGCCGTGGACGCGCTCCGTCCGAACGACGATTTTGAATCAATAAACATGGGGGCGGAGGTCGGCTGGTGGAACACGCTCTTCGTCCGGGGAGGATACCAGTCCATGTTCAAAGGAGGGCAGGCACCCTTGAGCAGCGACAAGGGACAGGAGGGGCTCACGCTCGGCGCGGGACTCCACTATCACTTCGAAGGATTTGCCGCCCTCTCGTTCAACTATGCGTTTCAGAAGTTCGGACTTTTCGGCAACCTGAACACCATCGCCCTTTCGATAGGGTTCTGAAGACGAATTCACTGATCCCATCACTGTCCTGACATGAAAGGAGGCTAGGGGGGGGCACAACGACAAGAGAGCGTAGCATAGAGTCTGCCGCAAGTTCACACTGGTTCACACACAGGAGGTTCAAATGAAGAAGCCATTACTTCTTATGCTTGTCGTCATCGTCGCAGCCGGGCTCTTGGCGCCCGCGGCGGTCATGGCGCAGCAGAGGAACGTAACATTCATCATCAACACCGCGACGGTTCCAGATTCCATCAAGGCCGGTGCGTTGATATCGATCACAGGGGCGGCGAACGATACGTCCAATCACGCCCTCACGGGCTGGGGTACGGGAGCGCTGCTGACGAACATCGGCGGTGACTACTGGTCCACAACCCTCCAGTTCAAACAGGGTGACACGCTGAACTACAAGATCCGGGTGTATCCCACGGCGCAGAACAGCGGCTGGGAAGAGAACGTCAACGGGCCGCTCGCGAACACGAATCGCAATTTCTTCATCCCGACAAAGGACACCGTTCTCCAGCCGCAGTTCTGGAACAACGGCAACTTCCCCTCCGGGAAAAATATCGGCGTGTTCGACAAGCCCTATACAACAGTCGCCGACTCGTTCGTGAGCGTCTACTTCAGGGTCAACATGCAGGGAGTCTCGGATGCCGGTGCATTTGGATGGACGGCGGCCGATAAGGACTCCGTAGGCGTTCTGGGCGACGGCAAGGGCGGTCCCGATCTTGACTGGGGCACGCCGTTCTACCTGACGCAGGAAAAATCGCCGACGAACAGTCCGACGGCGTTCGGGCTGCCGGCAACCTCGTTCTACTCCGCGCGGCTTCGTTTCCGTAAGTCACAGGTGACGGCCGGAATGGATGTTGCGTATAAATTCCGTCTCGGATCAGGCTGGAATCTCGGCGCTACCGGCAGGGGCGAAAACCTCAGTGATCCTCCGTACGGCGGAACGAACCGTCATTTCACGATCCCGGTCGGACTCAAAGACACGCCGCTCCAGTGGGTGTACTTCAGCAATACAGCCCCCATCGCGCGTGTGAATCCCGATACGTGCATCATTACGTGGAACGTCAGCCTGTCAAACGCCATTTCCAGGGGCGGATACTCCCAGGGCGATACGGTCGATGTGCAGTCGGGATTCTTTAATACCGGGGTCGTCAACCCCCGCACGACGTATCTGCGCCAGGTGATCGGGTTCCAGTACAGGGGAGTCGACACGGTCATCACGAAGGTCGGCAGCATTCTCGATTACCAGTTCTACACGCACAAGTACGGACAGGATAACCGGGAGAACTACTACAACTTCACCTACAACGGAAGCCAGGCGAGCGAAGCCGAACGGCGCCAGGTTGTCGTTCCTTCGAAAGCCTTCACAATCTACGACACGAGCAACAGCGTTGTTTCGCCGCGGCGGCAGCCGGTATTCCCGAACCTGCGTGTGCTGGCTCGGAAGGTCCGCGTCACGTACACGGTCGACCTCCGGGCTGCATACTATAACCTCAAGGGAGGCGATACGCTCAACGCGATACAGGGGAACACGAACGTGTATCCGGCGCAGAAGGACTCCATATGGTCATGGGGAGTCTGGATCAACGGTCCCGCGGTCGACCAGTGGGATACGTGGGGTCTCCCCCTTGTCCAGGATACCGCCCACAAGATGTGGGATGACGGCACGCATGGTGACAAGCTCGCTCATGACTCGATCTACTCCGTCCAGGCTCTCTACTCGCCGGACAGCGTGGGCCTCGGTGACAAGGGCGTTGTGGGCCAGGTCTTCAAGTTCGGGATCTACGGCAGCGACAACGAAGGCGGTTCCGGCGGGTATGGCAACAACCATGCCGAGAATATCGTGGATACCGACACTGCGTACACGATCGCGAGCGACTACGGGAGCATCAACCCGGCGTACTACAAATTCTGGGACTACGATCTCCACAGGCCGAAGACGCCCACGGGGATCACGGAGCTTCCCGGCGTCGCGACGACGTTCAAACTCGAACAGAACTACCCGAACCCCTTCAACCCCTCTACGAAGATCGAGTTCTCGATCCCGGCTCAATCCCAGGTGGAGCTGAAGGTCTTCAATATTCTGGGTCAGGAAGTCTCCACGCTCGTCAACGAATCGCTCAAGGCGGGGAACCACGTGGTGACGTTTGACGCTTCGCGTCTTGCGACAGGAGTCTACCTGTACAGGATCAAGGCGGGTTCGTTCGTCAGCACGAAGAAGATGTTGCTGCTGAAGTAGTGGTGGTTCCGGTGTCCTGAAGGGTTCTGTCCGGGAGACATTCCGGCTCCTTCATGACGAGATCCGGCTGTGAATCAGGAGGGGCGGTGCCGCGACCGGTGCCGCCCCTTTCTGTTGAGGCGTGGAATCTACCGGGTGTGACCGAGTATCTGCGCGCGGAGCTCCCGTGCGGGGGCGTACGACGGGAATGCGCGGAGCGCCCTGTCGAGCCACTCCAGTGCCTTCTGCGTCTCTCCGGTGTTCGCGGAGACGGCCGCGAGACCGTAGCAGATCTGTGCGCGGGGGAGCGGGAGGTCCTTCCCCTCTGTCAGTTCGAGCGCCTTCGAGAGCCGCGCGCGGGCCTCCTCGAATTCCCCGGCGTTGTTGAGTATCAGCCCGAGGTCGATGAGCGGGTACGGATACGACGGGTTCAGTCCGATCGTCCGCCTGTATTCCGCCGCAGCGCCGGCCATGTCGCCGGCGTCCCTCAGGAGCGCCGCACGGCGGTAGCGCGGATAGTACTCGAAGGGGTATTCTTCGACAAGCGCGCCGTACGTGCGGAGCGCCTCGAGTGGGCGTCCCGCGTTCTGTTCATATGCGGCAAACTGCAGGCAGGCGTCCGTCCAGCCGGTGGTCTTCATGTACACGTCCGTTACAAACTTCCGTTCGGTCGGATCCGCCGAGTCAAGAAGGGGGGAGGGGGAAGAGAAATCCGTGAACGGCCATCTGCCGGTGAGGGCCCGCACGGAGATCTCCCCGTAGGCGAGATCGAGCCAGGAGAGGGTCAGGCTGTCGGCGTCGAACGGAAGAAGTGCGGGCGTGAGTGTTCCCTGCGGCACGACCCGGAGCTTCAGCATCTCCATGACGAACTCCCTGGAGATCAGGTCATACCCCCTGGCGGTGGGGTGGAGGTGTTCCCAGAAGAGCGTCCCCCCGGGGATCCCCCCGGGAGAGTGCGCTGCAAAGAGAGAATCGGCGGCGATGCACGGGACCCCTTCATCCGCACAGACCGAGTGTATGACGCTGTCGGTCTCGGATGGTGCCCGGAACTTGAGGAGATCCTCGTCCCGCGCCCTCCGGAGCTCCCCGGCTCCCTCCGCGGTGTCCCCCAGCGCGATGTCCGTCCGTCCGAGCCAGTAGTCAGTGAATGCATCCGCCCCTTCTGTCTCCCTGAGCGATGTGAGGCGCAGCCGGGCCTCTGAGGCTTTTCCCGATGTCAGAAGCGGGGGAATATCTTCATGAGTCGCCCTGGAGATGAAGGGGGGGAACATAAGGTTCGACGTCACGTCGCTTGCGATTACTTCACTTCCCCGGTCACGGAACGCCCGGATGATCTTCCGCAGGTTGTCGCGGAATCTCCCGAGCACGCGGGTTTCCTCTGCTGAGCCGGACTCCACCGTGGCCCCCCTGGAGACCTGTTTCATCAGGTTCCGCTCAGCATCCGGCGTTCCCTTCCCGAGTTCCGCGAGACCCCGTTGCATCAGACGGACGATCCTGAGCGAGCGGGCGCGGTATTTCA
>PMJQ01000022.1 GCA_003157485.1 Ignavibacteriota bacterium | reverse complement strand
CGCGTCGATCAGAGCGTGGGCAAACGCAACCTGGGACCCGTCCGGGGAGGTCGCTCTTTCTGTCCCCCAGTGCAGTATGACGACAATATAGCGCGAGCTTCCTCCATCCCTCAGGCTCCTGATGTCGCGGCAGACCCGTTCCAGATCCCGCCTCGCCACTCCCGGAGACGACTTCCCCGCTCCCGGGGCCTCGCCCCCTCCATAGTAGGCCAGGAACGCGACCTCGCGACCCCTGATTGTATCTATGACCGGACGGTAGGCTTCCAGACTGTTCCGGCCGGCCCCGACATGGCGCACCCCCACAGAATCAAGATAAGAAATTGTGTCCAAAAGTCCGCGGGGTCCGTAATCATAGATGTGGTTATTCGCAATGCTGACGATGTCGATGCCTCCACCGGTCAACGCGGAGAGGAACCGGGGATTCATCCTGAAATTGAATGGCTTCGTGACCCTCTTCCCCCGGGTGGTGACGGGGGATTCCAGGTTCACCACAGTGGCGTCGGCGCCTCCGAGCCTGTAGAGGGACCGGAAGGTGGCCCCGGAGCTGTCCCACATCTGCATTTCGTAGTGAGAGGCAAGAAGCACGTCACCGGCGAATCGAAGCGTCACGGGAGTCTGGACAGGCGGAGCGGATGCGCGGCTGGTCGTATCAGCGCTGGCGGTTCCGTAAAAGAGCCATACGATAAGAGGTAGAACACTCATTGAAGAACCAGTCCGTACGGAAGGTAAAGCCTATAAAAAAGGGGAGACGCAAGGCATCTCCCCTTTTTCGTCAAAAGAAGAAACAAAAACTAGTTCAGCTTGTAGCTTATTCCTATACGCGCGTATCCAACGCCATAGCCAAGTTCGCCCTGGATGGCCCATTTCGGGGCGAAGTAGTACCGGCCGCCCACGAAGATGTCGAAGAAAAAGTAGCTGGCGGATGCGCCGTAGAGGTTGGCGAACTCGTTCTGGTAAATAGAGTTATTCCACGTCACCGAGGCCGAAACGATGCTGTAGCCGAGCCCTAGTCCGGCATATGCAT
Organism: Ignavibacteriota bacterium; assembly: GCA_003157485.1. Lineage (GTDB taxonomy): Bacteria > Bacteroidota > Ignavibacteria > UBA10030 > UBA6906 > Fen-1273. The sequence goes on along the minus strand of PMJQ01000022.1, from coordinate 1,755 downwards.
CGAGTTTCGGTTGGTGCTCAAGGAAATGGTAGGCACCGCGTGCACTGATAACGATGTACGTGTACTTCCAGGACCCATAGCCGAAATCTTCCGACGATCCGGAATATGCAACAATACCACCAAGCGTGATCTTCTCTGCAACTCCTGTTTCAAATGAAACGAATATCGGAGGAGTTGAGGAGGTGCCGTACAGTCCGTACATCCCGAATCCGATGCCTGCCGAGAGAACCATGTCCTTCTGGTGCCAAGCGTTGTCCTGGGCGCTTGCAACGCCGGGCAGCATTAAGGCCGCCACCAGCAATACGATAGCGGAAATTGTTAGAATCTGTTTCATTACGACCCTCCCCTTTGTGGTTATTCGTGATTGGTTGTTTGGATACACCCCAGTCAGATGCATGTCCGTGTAAATTCGAGGAGCTCGAGATCGGATGGTAAGTTCATAAGAAATATAGGGAAACCAACAGGGAATGTCAAGTCGCTGTCAGTCAAATAATTTGAATCCGGGGCTGAAGTGTTATCGGACAAAAAGTCCGTAACGTCATACCTCCACGCACGATGTCCAACATGTCCCGCTCATCCGTCGTAATTTGCCCCTTCCGGGGGGAATGCTTCAGTTAGATGAGGTCAAACTTCACAGGCACCATGAGCTGGAATGACATGACGTGCCAGCTGAAATTTGAGACGACGTTCGTAAGCCCGAAACCGAAACTCAACTGGGGAACGATGGATATCTTCTTGGCGATCGGGATCTCGTACCCGGCGCCGGCCTTCAGTTCAAACCGCACCAGAACGTCCTTGAGCGAGCTCTTCGCGGTCTGATTCGTCGAACCGCCCGGGAAGGTGAACCCAGGGGATGTGATGGTGGTGGTGGTTTCAGTGCTCCCCGTTATGTTGAATCCAAGGGAAGGCCCGGCGAAGAAGAAGAACGGGCTCTGGGGCAGATAGATGGCGATAAGGGGCTCGAGGTTAAAGTACGCGAGGCTGACGGAATTGTCGACGGTGTAGTTTACGCCTCCTTGAGACCCGGTGCTGGATACCGAGCCTGACCTGTTGTCGTAAAACCCGAGACGGCCAATCATCCCGAAGGTGCGGGAAAATTTCATATCCGCTTCTCCCGCAAATACAAAGCCAAACCCTGTTCCTGTCGAACTCAGATCGGAGCCGGAATGAATGTTGAAATTCATGCCGAGCGCACCGGCAATGCCGAGATGGAACTGTGCAGGAGCGACTGGGGGAACGACGATTATCAACACGACAGCAAGAACAACAAGAGCCAGCTGTTTCATGGAGATCCTCCGGGGAATTAGTGGGATGGCAAACGAATATAGAAAACGAAAACCTCTCTTTCAACTGCTGCAAGGGACAAAAACAGGCAAAGTGACGCAGGTCAACTATTTGAGGAGCGATCTCGCGATGACTATCCTCTGGATTTCAGAGGTCCCCTCGTAGATCTCGGTGATTTTCGCATCGCGGAGGTACCTTTCCACAAGGTATTCCCGGACGTACCCGTAGCCGCCATGGATCTGTATTGCCTCCAGGGCGCTTTGCACGGCGGTTTTCGACGCGAAGAGCTTCGCCATCGCCGCTTCGGCTCCGAACGGCTCTCCGGCGTCTTTAAGAGCCGCCGCTTTCAGCATCAACATCCGGGAAGCATCGATATCGGTCGCCATGTCGGCGATTTTGAACTGGATCGCCTGGAGCTCTGCGATGGGACGGTCAAAGGCCTTCCGGTCCCGGGCATACCGCACGGAGGCG
>PMJQ01000166.1 GCA_003157485.1 Ignavibacteriota bacterium | reverse complement strand
AGCTCCCTGTGCCGGAACCCCTCGTTCGTCTGATCGTAGAGATTGACATGCGTGATTTCCACGGCGGACGGGTCGAGCGACGCGGGATCCACGGCAAACCCGTGGTTCTGGGAGGTGATCTCGATCTTTCCCGTCAGCAGGTTCTTTACGGGATGGTTCCCGCCCCGGTGGCCGAATTTCAGCTTGTACGTCTTCCCCCCGAGCGCGAGCGCGAGGAGCTGGTGGCCGAGACAGATCCCGAATATGGGGATTTTCCCGGCGAGCGAGTTGATGTTCCTTATCGCCACCCCCACGGCCGCGGGGTCCCCGGGGCCGTTGGAAAGAAATACTCCGTCCGGCTTCATTGCAAGCACGTCTGCGGCCGGAAATCCAGCGGGGACGACAGTGACGACGCACCCGTACAGGACGAGGCGCCGGAGTATGTTCCTCTTGATCCCGTAGTCGTACGCGACGACCTTGAACCGGGGGGCACTCCCCTCCGGCGCGGCGGAATTCCGGCCGAGCGCAAAAGGGGTCGTGTCCGTCTCGTCCCACGAATATGGACTCGAGCAGGTCACCTTCGTCGCAAGGTCAAGACCGTTCATCAGGGGTGAGGCGGCCGCCTTCCGGATGAGACTCGCATCGTCGGCATCGGTCGTCGAAATCACCCCCCGGAGCGCCCCGTCCGTCCGGAGCATCCGTGTGAGCATCCGTGTATCCAGCCCTTCAATGGCAATCACGCCGTGCTCCGCGAGCCAGTCGGAAAGGCTCATCTGCGCCCGGAAGTTGCTGAACACGGAGGAGGACTCCCGCACGATCACCCCGCTTACCTGAGGACGGCCGGATTCGAGATCCTCCCCGTTGATCCCATAATTACCGATCAGCGGGTACGTCAGCGTGACAATCTGTCCGCAGTACGAAGGGTCTGTGAATATCTCCTGGTATCCCGTCATGCTTGTGTTGAAGACCACCTCACCGGTGACTTCGCCCGGAGAGCCAAACCCCTCACCTTCAAAAACTATCCCGTTTTCAAGCGCGAGCTTTGCCTTCAAGTACTCCCCCGGAATCGGATGTGATTAAAAACTCAACTTCGAATCGAAAACTCTACCGCGAATCGTCACAAACCCATACATTTCATGCAGTTGCGTTGTTTAATTCAGGCAAAGATTTATCCACGTGGGTGTGTGGATATGGATGTGGATAAGTCTGTGGATATCAGTAACCTATGGCAAACCCGTTTTCGCGGGGATCCGGTGCTCCGAGCATCCACCCTCTGTCAGATTCGATCATGAGTGCCTCGACATGCGCGGTCGCTTCGACCTCCTGAAGAACGTACCCCATGGTCTCGAGGTTCCTCTGTACATCCAGCTGGAGCGCGCGCTTTTCAAACAGGAGCGTGTCGGGAATCCACTGATGGTGGACGCGCGGAGCATCGACCGCTTCCTGGACGTTCATGCCGAAGTCGACGACGTTGGAAATGACCTGGGCGACCGACGTCGGTATCCTGCTCCCTCCTCTTGCTCCGAGGACCAGGAGGGGGCGGTTGTTGCGGATGACGATCGTCGGGGCCATGGAGCTGAGCATCCGTTTCCCGGGTTCGATTTCATTCCTCACGCCACCGGGGAGCGAAAAGAGGTTCAGCGCTCCCGGTCTTGCCGAAAAATCGTCCATTTCGTTGTTAAGGAAAAATCCCGCCCCGTCCACGACGGCCTTGCATCCAAAAAGCCCGTTGAGCGTATAGGTCACGCTTACGACGTTCCCGAATCTGTCCGCCGCGCAAAAATGCGTCGTTTCGTTCCCCTCCCCCGCCGGCGACCCGGCACTGACTGCACCGCTCCCGAGTGCGCGCGAGCTGTCGAAATCCGCCAACCGTGAGAGTGCGTACTCCTTGGAGATAAGCCCTTCCGCCGGAACGTGGACGAAGTCGGGATCCCCGAGCCAGGCGGCCCTGTCCGCAAATGCACGCTGACAGGCCGAGGCGAACACATGGACCGTGCGCGAAGAATTCCAGCCGAGGCGGCGGATATCAAACCGCTCCATCGAATTCAGTATCTGGAGAAGCAGTATCCCTCCCGAAGAGGGAGGCGCGGCCGTGAGTATCTCGTACCCCCGGTACGATCCGAGGAGCGGATCCCTCTCGACGGACGCATAGGCGCGAAGATCGTCCGCGGTGATGATCCCGCCGTCTCTCTTCATTTCTGCGACGATCCGCGCGGCCACATCGCCTGCATAGAATCCTTCATCACCCCTCTCCATGATCGCGCGGAGCGTCGACGCGAGGTCCGGCTGCCGGAGGGTGTCTCCCCATCTGTACTGCCTTCCGTCACGGGTGAACGCCTTCATCGTGGAGGGGAAGAGCGCGAAACGCTGCGAATCCTCCGCAAGGAGGCGAGCCAGGTGTTCGGTGACCGGAAAACCGGATTCCGCGGCGGTGAGCGCAGGCCGGATCACCTCCTCCTTTGAGAGCGATCCGTATTCATTGAGTGCCGTGAGGAGCCCGTCGACTGTTCCCGGCACGCCTGAGGCAATCGGGCCGAGGAGGCTTTTCTCCCGTACCGGCCTCCCGAGAGCGTCGAGATACATGCCGCGGGTCGCGGCAGCGGGGGCCTTCTCCCTGAAATCGATCATCGTCGACTCTCCGCCCGACATGCGGATCATCATGAATCCGCCCCCCCCGAGATTTCCGGCCTCAGGATAGGTTACCGCGAGGACAAATCCGACGGCGACGGCGGCGTCAACCGCATTCCCCCCCTTCCTGAGCATCTCAACGCCTGCCGCGGAAGCAAGCGAATCGGCCGAGACGACAATACCGTTCCTCCCGCTGACGGGTGAACGGGACGCAGCCTCCGCCTGAACGCCGACGGCGACAAGAACCGCCGCCGCGGCACAGAGGAGCGCCCTAGAATGGAAGATCATCGTTGGAGGCTCCACCGGCATCGGGCTCGGGTGCGGATGGGGGAGCGGAACTCTCCGGGGCGGTCCCCGCCCCCTTGCCGTCGAGCATAATCATGCTGTCGGCGACGACTTCGGTCATGTATTTTTTCGCTCCCGTATTCTTGTCATCGTAGCTCCGCGTCTGGATTCTCCCTTCGATGTACACCTTCTTCCCCTTCTTCAGCCACTCCCCGCATATCTCGGCGAGCTTTCTCCACGCGACGATATTGTGCCACTCCGTCCGCTCCTGGAGGTTCCCGTCCTGGTCCTTCCAGGATTCGTTCGTCGCCATTGTAAACGTCGCGACAGGTACGCCGCTTGACGTGAACCGGAGCTCGGGGTCTTTTCCGAGGTTTCCGATGAGCATGACTTTGTTCAGACTTTTCGACATGACCGTGATTCCTCCCTTGATACACTATACTACACATGTGAGATTTTGTTTTACGACTTGGATTCCCGGAGGGACGGGGGCGTACGTAAAGCCACGCCGTCAATGTGCTTCGGCCCCCCCCCTCAGCCGGGGATCCGGCACGCAGAAGACGCCATCCGGCACAAGCAGGTAGAGCGAGCCGACCCCCAAAGCGATTGAACGCACGGCGACGGGTTTCGGAAGAATCGACCGCACCGGGAACACGCCCCCCGGGCGACCCTCCGCGTCGAAGAAGAAGACCGATTCTGAATCCAGGACAGCAACGACGCCGTTGTCCGCGTAGAGCGCCACCGGTTTGTTGAACACACCCGGCACCAGGTCCCGGAGGAAATTACCGAAGGCATCAAAAACCGCAACGCGCTCCCCGTCAAGGACATAGACTTCATCCTTCGGGCCGAGACCCACCATGCGCGGCATCGTCAGCCGTCCTTTCCCCGCACCGAAGTCGCCGAACGTCCTCTCCACGGTGTTTGTCTGATCGACCTTCACGATCCTGCTGTTTTCCGTATCGGAGATGAAAAGACCTCCCTCTCGCGAAAGCGCAACATCGGAGGGATACCCGAACCGTTCGTCCGGATTGCCGCTGTCATGCGTCGAGAACGACGACACAAAACTGAGCGCCCTGTCGAACCGCTCGATCCGGTGATTGCCGTAGTCGGCGACAAAAACGTCGATGCCGTTGCGCGCCCACAGCCCGGCCGGGCGATCGAACTGTGCGTCCTGCCACCCCGGGCCGCCGACTACGCGCAACAGCCCGCCTGATCGGTCGAACTCGCTCAGTGTGTTTCCCTCCGCATCCAGCACGTACACGTTGCCGTGGAGGTCGACATCGATGGCCGTCCCCTGGACCGCGATCGTCTGCGCCCGGAGCAGCACGCAAGAGAATGCGGAGAAGAGAAGGCCGGAGATGACCGCGCGCAACACATTTCGCGAAATGAGAGGGGCCATGGTCTGTGAAGAATAAATTACGAATGACGGGGATTAAATGCCACTGCAAGGCCGATGTCGGATTTTCCCGAGAAATTGTTTACATTACCGGTTGACCCCAGAGAGGATTTCCCCTGGCAAAAACTCAACACGCCGGTCATAAGGCGCGCCGCCGTCCTTCCCGGTACGTGGACCGCACGGAGGAGTCACCCGCGCGGGTTGCCTCCCGGAAGAGACGCATCTTTGCGCTCCTCACCGTGGCATCCCCGTTGCTCCTGCTGGGGCTCCTGGAGCTCGGCCTGCGGGCATCCGGATACGGGACCAACCTTTCACTCTTTACGACGCGTATCATCCGCGGCAAGACCTATTACCTCCTCAACCATGAGGTCAAGGCCCGGTACTTCCCCGGAATCAGGTTCGCGCCCATTACCTCGCAGGAGTACTTCACGCTTCCCAAGCCTCCGCAGGCGTTCAGAATATTCGTCCTCGGAGGGTCCTCCGCCGCCGGGTACCCTTACGGGACCAACGGATCATTCAGCGCATTCCTCCGGAACCGGCTCGAACGGATATTCCCCGAACGCCACATCGAGGTCATCAACCTGGGGATGACAGGGACAAACAGTTTCACGGTCCTCGATCTCGCAAGGGAGCTTCCGGCGTGGGAGCCGGACCTCCTGATCGTGTATGACGGCCACAACGAGTTCTACGGCGGCCTGGGGGTGCAGTCGCGCGGGCTCTTCGGCGGTTTCCGCCCGGCAGCGATCGCGTACCTCCGTCTCCTCCACTTCCGGACTTTTCTGCTTCTGCGCGAAGCCTATGCCTGGCTCCGGTCGCTCGTCCTGCCGTCGCACGGGGACGCCCCCCGAGACGTTTCCCTGGAGTCGCTCTCACAGGGGAAAGAGGTGCCGTACGGGAGCCCGGTGTACGCCGAAGCATTGCGGAATTTCATGGACAATCTCGCGGACCTCCGGGCGTTCTGCGCAGAACAACATCTGCCGGTCATTCTCGCTAGCCAGGTATCGAACCTGCGCGGGCAGCCCCCGTTCGTTTCCGGAGGAGATCCTTCACTTCCGGATTCAGTCAGAACAGCGTTCGACGGTGACCGCCGGGAGGCCGAGAGAGCCTGGAACGAGAAGAAATGGCCGGACGCCCTGAGCGCGTACCGGAAAGCGTCATCCCTGAATTCGCTGCATGCGGCCACACATTTTGCGATCGGCCGGTGCCTGGACATACTGGGAGACCGGCGCGGAGCGCGGCTGGAGTACGTCCGGGCCCGTGATCTCGACGAGCTGCGCTTCCGGGCAAGCAGCGACTTCAACAGTGCGATCCTCTCCCAGACCCGGGGTATGGAGGTGGGGACCGTCGACATGGAGCGGCTGTTCATGGCAAACTCCCCCGACTCACTCATCGGCAACGAGCTGATCTTAGAGCACCTCCATCCGAATTCTTCGGGCTATTTTCTCATGGCAAAAGGGTATGCCGCCATGATGCGGCGCATGGGGCTTATTGCGGACGACGGAGAGTGGGGCCGTCGCGATACGTTCAGCGACCGCGTGCTGTGGAACGAACGGACCGTCACCGATCTGGATGAGCGGATCGCCCTCGAGCGGACCGCCCGGATGACGTCAACGTACCCGTTCGCCGCCCGGTCTCTCAGCGTTCCGGCCGAGTTCCCGCATGACTCACTTCAGGCGTTCGCCGTCCGTGTTGTCGACAGGGTCTGGGGAGCGGGTGAAGCGCACAGAGCAGCGGCGGAGTATTACACGCAGCGGGGAGATCTGAAGGCGGCTGAGCGCGAGCTCAAGACAGTGATTGCGCTCGACTCGCTGGAGGTCAGCTCATATCTGGGCCTCGCCAGGCTCTACATCCGCGAGGGCCGCACGGATCAAGCAACGGGCGTTCTGGCAGCCTCTCTCTCGGCCGAACCCACATGGACCGCATACGCGATGCTCGGCGACATCGCCTTTGACTCCGGGAACAACGCCGCGGCACTCGCCTCCTACGAGAAGGCTCTCCCTCTGACGGGGAGCCCGGAAGATCAGGCTACCATACTGTACCAGGAAGCCCTTGCTGACCTGCGCATGCGGGACGCAATCGGTGCCCGGGATGCGCTCGAGAGGTCGATAAGGGCAAACCCGCATCACGTGCCTTCTCTCGATCTCCTGCGCGCGATTCAGGGACCCGGAACAAATCCCTGAGACGCGCGCGGCGTGGCCGCAACGGACGGAGGCTCAGCGCGAGAGGAGGTTGACGAATATCCGGCAGGCGCCGCTCTGGAGTGTTTCGAGCTGGTGGCCGAGGTCAAGGGCCACCGCAGTCACAGACCCCCTGCCGTCGGAGGCCCGCAGCACGAGAGGGTTTCTCCCACCCCGTAACCCGGCGATCAACCCGGTCGCGATCCCCCTCTGCGCGATAATCCGGTCCGTCGAACGGCCGACCTGCCATCCTTCCCAATCCGAGGCAGAGAGCGTGTTCGGGTTGCGGCCGAAATCCGCGTCAGGGACATCAACAGTGTCCCCCGGGCCGGCCGGATCGTTTTCAAACCTGAACTCCGGGAACGGCTGAGCCGAATCCCCCTGCGCTCCGTGCTGTGGAAAAAGGAGAACGCGCCCGCCCGCTTCGATCCATTGTCTGATGCCGGCTGCACCCTTCCCGAAATCAGGGCGGAGCGCAAGGGCGTTCCGATCGACGATGACAACGGTGCACCTCTCCCACATGCGTGCACGCATGGCGGATGAATCGAGGATCACCAAGCGCACATGGAGGCGGCGCAGCGTGGTCTCCAGGATCCCGCCGGGCATGCCGGTCAGGAGTCCTGCTACAACCGACGAATCAACGCGCAGATCGAGCGAGCGTGAGAGAAACTGTCCCGCCCTCACCCTGCCGATTCGTATCTCCGCCACATGGTCACCGGCGCGGGTCGTGTCCACCCAGGAGAGCGGCAGCCGGTTGAGCGTGACATCGTCCTTTCCGGAGAGAAACACCCCAATCCGCGAATCTGCAACGACCGAGTCCTTCACCCACGCCTCGGCCTTCATCGGCTGCCGCGTGATGTTATACAGACGGAACGTCAGCTCCTCCCCGGAGGTGATACGAACCACCGGCGTGAGCACCTGAAGAGCCCTCCCCGGACCGATCAGAAGTGGTATTTCCCCCCGCAGAGCAAAGTTGCGCGTCCGGTCGGTGTCCCTATGGACGATGAAATACGGGATCGACGTCCGCGCCTCGGAACTCCCCAGACCGTACAGTGAAACGGGGTAGTTCCACGGGAGCTTCTCGGGAGAGAGCACCCGGAATTCCGCGGGGATCTTAAGAGGAAAATGGGTGTTCCTCGACTCATTGATCACCCATGAGTTCTCCCCGGCAGTGGGAAAAAAGATCTCCGTCTTGTCCGCCGGGACGGGGAAGTGCACGGACTTCACGCGGAGAAAGAACACCTGCCGCTCGGCAAGTATGCTGTCACTCGGCTGGACGTCCGCGCCGACATCATCCAGCGAGCAGCGGAAATCCTCCAGCCCGTCTTTCCACCGGGCGAGAACACGCTCCTCAAGAGGATCAAGCCGCCCCCGGCGTGTGACCATCAGGTTTTCGATCCGGGCCAGCGCCTCGGCGACCGCAACCAGGCTGTTCTTTTGCTCCTTCTTTGACTCGAGCTGAAGGGCGAGTGTTATGGCCGCACCGACGCGGTCCAGATCCTTTGTGAGCCGGGGAATTCCCCCGAGAAGGGAATGTGCGCCGGAGGAGGGCGCGGGAGCAACCTCCCTGTACCAGTGCACGGGCTCGCGCGGCCGGCTCCCGAGTTTCAGACGGAGCGAGGCATATTCCCGCCACGCCTCCCCTGCGATCTCCAGCAGCGTCTTCTTCCAGTACGGGTGGAGCCGGCGGGAGTTCACCGCGACGGAGCCTTCTGCGGAATCGACTTCCATGAATACCCTCAGGGGCTTCCACGGCGCCGCTCCGGGATCGCGTGAATACCCGGCAGCCGCCATGCACGCCCGCGCCAGGAGGGCCGAACGTCCGGACACGGCGGAACGCCACTCTTCCGCAATGAGGACGACATCGGGCCTGAAACGGTTTATCGCCTCCGTAAGCCGCGCCCAGACTGAGTCCCGTTCCCACTCCTCCGCCGTCGCTCCGGCCCCGTTGAGGATATCACGACAGTTCAGGTAATACGGCAGGCATCCTATAGTTGCAAGCGCGCGGTACGACTCTTCCTTCCTCCGCCCCGCAACGACATACGGGATTTCGTCCCTGTCATCGGACGCCGTTCCCCCTCCGTTCGTCAGATAAACAGCGACGACACGCGCCCCCCTGTTCATCCGGAGCTCCGTCATCGTCGCAAGGTCCTCCTCCCCGGGTTCGCCGGCCAGCACCATCACCGTGGCCGCAGTGCCAAGGTCAATCTCGCGCTGATGGAGTGCCGCTGGTCCCCGTTCAGGAAAATAGCGCGACAATTCCCCTGCCGCGGAAAGGAGTGCCCCGTAGAAGAACATGAGGGGGAGCAAAACCCAGATGCGTGGAGAATGTGCCCGAATCATCAAATGCAGAGGTTCATAAGGGGAATCACGAGGGAACCCGTTGAAGTCTCCCCCATCAACAGAGGAAGGTTGGCGGCAATGCCGCCAACCTTCCGGTGTTACATCAGGTGAACGGAGGGATAAGCGTGGTTCATGCGACCCAGCGCAACCCTTCCCCGCCCGTCCCCGGCGTGATCTCAGAAGCCAATGCGGAGAGAGATCGCGCTGCTCGGGGTGAAGTACTTCAGATGCCGGTACGCATAGTCGAGCGACAGATCGACGTCGCCGACCGGGTAGTGAACGCCGGCACCGAAGCTGTAGTCGTAGATGTAGCTGTTCGCCCCCGCAGCATCCGTCGCCGACTGGGGCGAGAACGTGTAGCCGCCCCGGAGGAAGAACGTGCCGTTAAAGGCGTACTCGGCGCCCGCGTTGTACTCATCCTCGAGATAGTTATTGTTGCGGAACATCCCGCCGATGGAGAGTACGTTCATGTCGCCGAACTTCCGCGTGTACGATATGCCGATCTCCATCAGTGACGGGAGATCAAACGACGCGGCGTTGAGGGTGTAAAGCTGAGATCCCCGCTGTCCCGTACCGGACGTTGCGGACGTGAGGAGATTCGAGCCGGAGAACGTCATTGACGGGCCGATGTTCTTCACCGCCACCCCGAGATCCAGTCCCTGCACGGCCAGGTTGTGATACTGGATGCCGATATTGAACGCCACACCGCTCGCGCTCATCTCCAGGATCCGCTCCGTGACGAGCGAAGCGGTAAACCCGAATGCGATCCTGTCGGTCAGCGCCTTTGCATACGTGACGCCCATCGTGATGTATGTCGGGGAGTACGCCTGCCCGTTCCCATCGGGGAAGTCGGTCGTGGTCACCGGGATGTTCCCGAAGTTTATCGACTTGATGTTAAACCCGAGTGTACCGAAGTCACCGGTCTTCACACCCAGGGCGCCGTACACAACCCCGATGTCCGCGATGTAGTTCATGCTGGAAACCAGCGCTTCCACGCTGGAGGTCTGGAGTGCGAGGCCCGCGGGATTGTAATAGATCGCGTCGGCACCGGTGGCAAACGCCATGTACGAGCCACCGAGCGCGATCCCGCGTCCGCCGACAGGGATGGACAGTTCCTGTGCACCCGCTGTCCCGGTCCTGTCCGGGTTCGAGGCGAAAGCAACAGCGGCGATACTCACCAGGATCATCAGCCACGCCGCCATGCGTAGAGTCTTTTTCTTCATGGAGAATCTCCTTTGGGTTATCCAACGCGTAGACTAATAACGATCCAGGTACTGCTGTTCAGGAATGACACCCAGCTTCAGCGTCTTGGTCACCCCGAGGTCCGGCATGTCGACATAGGCGATATAAATGCCTGCAGCGACAGGGAAACCATTCGTATTGTTGAGATCCCACTGAATCATCTGCGAGTTGTCATTCTTCAGGATCGTCCGCACGAGCACTCCGGCAAGCGTGAATATCCTGATCGTCGCCTTTGCAGGCAGGTGCGTGAACGTCACCCAACGCGCGTATTTATTGATCTCCTGCGGGTTGAATCCGACATACGGATTCGGGAAGACGTTGATCTTCGTGACGTCGGCCTGCGCTGCGGCCTTGGCATACGTGGCAAGCTTCGCCGCGGTCCCGAAGTCCCACGTGTCCCCCGTCGTGAGAAGCTTAGTGGTCTTGAACGTCCACTTGTCTCCGGCGACGTAACCGGGCAGTGTCGGGTCTTTCAACGTGTGCCAGCCGGAAAGCAGAACGCTGTCGACCGTGAGGGCGCCACCCAGCGTCGCACCCGTGTACTTGGCCTTCGGGGTCGCTGTGTATCCCTCCAGGATGACGAACCAGTATTCACGATCGGACGAGGCGGCGCCCGGTGACCACACGCTGTCGTAATAGGCGGATCCCGTCTTCTCCATGAAGCAGAAGTCGAGCTGGCGCATGTGCGATCCGTCGGGATTGAGCTGCCAGACGTTGAACGGCTGCGGGTAGAACCCCTCATAAGGCGCTCCGGTGGATCCGGTGGATGCACGGACAAAGTCGTACGCGTTCTGTCCCTGACCTTTCCCTACGAACTCGATCGCGACATCCGCTTTTACGTCAACGGGATTCAGAATGCCATCGCCGAAGAAGTCATTCGCAACGAGTATGCCGATCGTATTCTCGAGATCGCCGGTGTTTCCGCTTCCCGGGTTCACAGTAGAGAAGTTGTACGCCGAAGGTCCGCTCCAGACGATCTGCGAAAGCTCTTTCCCGTATTTGTAGATCGGGACAGCCGCCAGACCGACCTGCATACCGAGATACATCGGGTTCCCTGTGCCGTTCGTGAAATCAAGCGTCGGGGGAATGACGATCTTACCCGTGCTCTTGTTCAGGAGCTGCCACCGGGGGTTCGCCACCGTGACACCGCCGCTGTTGACGGAGTCGAGCACGACCACCTGAATCTGGAAATTTCCCTGAGGCACCCTTGTGGGATCGACGAACTTGACAAGCGGTGCTCCGTCTGCGATGCCGGCGGTGTGCGCGGGGGCAACGGTATCACCCACGTTTGCGCCGAGCCTCCACCCGGGATTGGCCGAGTGCGGAACGATGCCTGTCGAGTACGAGAGCGTATCCTTCAGAATCGTCACCGGGCTCTCGAGGTACACGGGGTTCGCTCCGACGGCCGTGTTGACGCTGTATGCCGAAACGCCGAAGTAATAGTTCGTCCCGTTTAGGAGACCGGTGTTGTTAACGGCATCTTTCTTCAGATCGATCGAATGCGAGATGCCGAAATCGCCGCCGAATTCCACGGGTTTCTTTATGACGTAGCCCGTGCTCGGGTCGTACGCGTTGTCGAAGACCGTCGTTATGCCGTCCTTCTTGTCATACGTCGCCAGCAGCACCGGATTCGACGTGGAGGCAGCGGGGAATTGATAGATGTTGTACCCCTCGAAATTGTATCCCTTGCTCGTAAACGACTCGAGCGTGGCCGAGGAGGTGTCCCCCCAGGAGAGAACGATCTCCCTGTCGAGAGCCGCGAACGTCACCTTCGGCTGAGGAGGAGGAGTGGGGAGGACGAAAAGGTTATCGTACGCCGCCAGGGCGAGATCCGAGTACCAGAGGAGGACCGAGATGCTCGAGATGCGGTCCTTTCCAAGCCCGGCCAGGTTGGCGACGACGATTTCCTGCGTGTCACCCGGGGCCATTTTAAACGGACCGGTAACAAGGCCCAATCTCCTGTCCGCCGGGCCCACTTCCTGCCCGTCAATCCACCCCTGACCCGTCAGAGGATTCCCCGGCATGCAGAATTTCGAAGGGATTCCGGTGTTCGGGTCAATGAACTGCGAGCCATCCGAGGCGACAAGCCCGTTGAGGAGCCTGTAGAACTGAATGTCGCCGCCGTTTCCGGCACCCAGGTTCGGATCAGTGTACTTCGCGTTTCCCTGCGTGAAGAAGTAGAATGCCGACATCGGCAGGTTCTTCCAGCCGTAGATGCGTTTTCCGAGCCAGACGGCGGAATCCGCAGCGGCAACAACCCTCGGGCCCTGAAAGAACTCAAATCCTCCGGCGGGAACCGCGACGCCGTAGTTTTTGTCGACCGGGAGGCCGTTGTAGACGTAGCCGAGACTCCGGGTGGTGTCGCAGCCGACGAAATCGTCGCCCGCGTAGCCGAGATCCGGATCGGACCACTGCGAGACGAACATCGAATCGAGCTCAACGCCGCTCTTGTTGATGATGAGCGTGCTCACGAAGATGGTGCTCCCGAGCGCGCCCGCGCGGTTGTATCCCCATATGGTCTTCTGCATCTCGATCCCGATCGGCTTGGAGGAGTAGAGATTCGCAACGCGCGCGGGGTCGAGATCGTTGGCGACATACCAGAGGGTCTGGTCGGCGCCCGGCCGTCCCGGGATATCGACGTTTGGATCGTACACGCCGTCCCCGTTGACGTCCGTAAACGGCGCCCCCTGCGAAGCAGGCCATTGATTCCAGTCCTGTATGTACTGGTTATAGATCGTCTGCGCCGAGGTGGAAATGTACCGGCCGATAAACGGGACCTCCGTATTGTTGATGAGATCCTGCACCTGCGAGAAGGGAGTCTTCGGATTGATGTCCGGCCTTACCCGGTAAACGCGGTATCCCGCACTCCCCGCGTTGTCTGCAGTGGGCGGTGTTGACGGGGTGCCGGGCGCGAGGATCCGGCCGGCCTGGAGCCCGTGGTTGTACGTCGACCCGCCGACTTTCAGCGTGTCTCTCTGGAAACATCCCCACACAACGCCATCCTCATAGATGACGTTCTGGCCTGATCCCTTCGGGAATTCGAACCCTTCGGCATCGGAGCGGTAGTTGTTGATCGAGCCGTCGCCGTTGTTCCCGTAATAGTTGAATACGTTGTTGATAAGGAACGGGGTGTAGTAGTCGTTCGTCGCCGTCTTCCGCACTGACTTCCCCTTTGCGGGGCCGGCTTCGGCCGCCAGGACGAGGGGAACGGACAGCAACAGAAGCAGACACACCCCAAGGACTGATTTGAGCAACCTTCGCGTCGAAATCATGTGATCGACCTCCTGGTGATTAGTAGTCCAATTTCAATCCAAAGCGGATCTGACGCGGCGGTCCGAAGTTCCCGGAGTTCTCGCCATTGTAGCGCGCATTATACAGATCGACGTACTGCTGGCCGAATTGAGCAACCGCCGCCTGGCCGGTCGACGTCGCAAGCCACCCGTCATTCTTGGGATCACCCGTGCGGAGGAATGCATTGATCGCATTGTCGGTCCCGAGAAGATTGATGACGTAGACGTAGATGTTCAGATCAAGCGTCCCGATGCTGATTGTTTTGTCGAGCCGCGCGTCGAGCTGGAAGAACCAGGGAGTTGTTGAAGCTCCGATCGGCTCCACCGGGGTGCGGAACCGCGGATCCGCATTGCCCACCGGACCGAACTGGTCGATTGTCAGACGCGTGAAGCTGTGACCGCTGTTGAAATCAAGGAGCATATCGAGGCCCATCTGTTCGAGTATCGAGCCGCCGTCCCCCTTCGCGAAACGGTAGTCGAGTATGACGTTGCCCCGGATGGGAGAGTTGAAATCGACCGGCGTGAGATACTTCGGCAGAGAGACCACAGAACCCGCCGACCAGAGACCGCCAGCGTTCTGGTTGTTCGTCCCCGTGCTCCGGGTGTCGGAGAACGTGAAGTTCACCTGCGCCGACACGCGGTTGACCCTGCGGAGATTCATCTTCACCTCTATACCCTTCGAGCTGGAGAAGTCTCCGTTGACGAGGGCGTAGTACGCTTTCCCCGTTGCGGTCGAAGGGGTATAATAGTTGAGCGTGATCTGGTCCATTATATCCTTGTAGAAGGCGCTGATATCGAAGGACGCGTAGTCAGACATCTGCTGTGAGAAGCCGACTTCGTACTGCGTCGTGCGCGTCGGCTGCAGGCCCCAGCCCCAGCTGTTTGTCACATACCTGCCGGAATACGCAAACGCGTACCAGGCGCCCGGTCCCATGTAGGAGTCGCGCAATCTGGTCTGCTGTATGAACTTGCCGAAGGACGCGTGGAACACCGTCCGGTCCGTCGCAGGGAACGAGAATCCGATCCGGGGGCTGACCTGCGACGTCTTTTTTGTCGCAAGGACGGAATTGTCTATAATGAACCCGTCGCCGTCGAAGTTGAGTGCCGTCGGATCGGGCACATTCTTGCTGTCGGGATTGATGTAGTCCCACCGCACTCCGAGGTTCAGGATGATGTCGGAAAGCTCGATCTTGTCCTGCAGATAGCCGGCAGCCTCGACCGGATGACGCGGACCCATCTCAAGAAGAGCGCCGTCGGGTGTCAGGACATCGCCGTTGATGGAATTGCCGAACGCATCGTAGCCGTAGGAATCGGTGCCCGCCGCGCCCGTCTTCAACAGGAGTTCCTCAAGCGCAAGACCCGATGCCTGCTGCTGATCGTTGTAGAACGCGAAAGGGTTTGAGGGATTGTAGCGACGAATCGTATAGCGTGTGTATTCTCCCCCCACCTTGATCTCGTTCTGCGGAAGCTGGTCGGTGAGATCGAGCTTGCCGCTTATGGACTTTTCGCTCCGTTTGTCATATCCGGCGATCTGCGCTCCGGGGGCATTCAGACCAAAATTGCCTCCGAAGAACGAGTACGCCGGCCAGTTGGAATACTGTCTCGTCGTCGACTGGTACTCCAGGGGATAGCCGAGCGCGGCGTTTGCCGCGGGGTCTCCGTATTGGAATACGTTCCCGAGGAAGTTGGGATCCTGTGATGTGTACGAGTTATTGTAATAGCTGAAATTCGCCTCGTAGAACAATGTCGGCGTGACAAAGTGCGACACGCGAACATTCAGGAGTCCGTCCCTCGTAACATCAAGCGGGAGACGGTTCGGGTCCAGTATGTCCGCATAGGTATACTGCTCGTGCAATGACTCGAATCCGTAGGTTCCGGAAAGGCGGACCTGAATGGCATTGAGGTCCAGCAGAGCAGTGCCGGACAGGGTCCAGTGATTATCCCCGCCCGCACCCTGGGAGAACCCGGGGAGGACGAGATTGAGTGTATCGGATTTCCCCGTCGTGGGGTGCGCGGGCGTCAGGAGCTGATCCGACACGAGCGCATTCGAACCGACAAAAGAGACGGGAGACGAGTGCACCGCCGGATTCTGATCGCGGTAGAAGGTATTCTCGGCGCTTCCAAAGAGACGCAGCTTATTTCCCAATATGGGGGCAGGGCCGCCGGCGGTGGCCGTCACATCGCCGTAGCCGTATGAATATCCTCCCAGCTTGTTGTCGCCAACCTGCGTATACCGGTCCGTCTCTGCGAGGAGCGACGTCCTCCACTTGTCGGAGCTCCCGGTGCGGAGCTGTGTGGATACAATACCGGCATTTGCCCCGCCGTATTCCGCATTGTATCCGCCGGCCAGAACCTGTACCTGCTCCACTGCTTCCGCGGTCACGCTCAGTCCGCGACCTCCGTACAAGGGATCGCTCACGCCGACGCCTTCCACGTTGTATCCCACCTCGTCAGGGCGACCGCCCCTTATGTACACGGTGTTCCCCTGCTGATAGACGCCCGGTTGAAGTGCTACGGCCGCATCCAGCCCGCGAGAAGGGATCTTTTCGAAGAATTCATTGTCGATAATCCGCACGGCGCTCGTGGCGCTCTTGTTGACCATCGGGCGCTCGGCGACAATCGTGATTGTCCCGACCTGCACCCCCTCCGCCGGAAGGCTGAAGTTCGATTCGGTCGTGAGCTCGTCGTTCACGCGGACGTTGGAAAGCGTGATTGTCTGGTAGCCAACGTAGCTCGTCTTCAACGTGTACGTTCCGGCCGGGACGCTCAGTATCGTGTACTCGCCGGAGACGTTCGTCGCGGCGCCCATCGAGGTCCCGAGGACGACAACATTCGCTCCCACGAGCGGCTCACCCGAGCTTGCATCGACCACTTTGCCCTTGATCTTCCCTGATGCGAACATCAGGCCTGGAACAAGCGCCGTGATCAATAGAAGAAACAAAAGCTTACGTTGCATATTGAACCTCCTTATGTGTTTGCTGGGTTGCTTACCACGGGTGGATCCAGGGTGCAGAGACCCTGCGTTGCAGTCCGGAACGAAAAGAAAATTCGCCGGCCATCCGGCATACACACCGCCCATCACCCCTTTGCAGAAATGGTCGTCACGCTGCGAGAACCAGTTCCGGACATCCGGGAAGAGCGGCACAAAAATTGGAAGTTGGATAGACGCGATCTGTGCTTCACCGGGATCACCATCTGATCACGGCCCGCGTGTGCCGCGCCGCACACGATACAGGTGACCCACAGCACAGAAGTAGAACAGGTAAGAAGTTTGGAATGCAGTATCAATTATCCCCGGGTTTCTTCACCTCCTTCGCTGTTGAAATCTACTACGGTGCAATTATGGTATACTGGGAGCGGCAGGCTAACGATATTGAAATGAATATAAATAGGGAGGTTGTCTTTGTCAAGAGTAAAACCGAAAAAAACCGAGAATTCGGCAATTCTCCGGGGTCAATCGAAATGGACCGCTTTGAGGGACGAAACGCCGTCAAGGGCCCTGAGCTCGGAAAGAGCCGCGGGAGGGATCGTGCTGTCGATGTTCATGACAGTCAATGCGTTAGCGCCGGCGGCGGAACGCCCCAAAGAGACGCCGGCAATATTGACGTTGTGCCGTGCGAGCACGGCACCGACACGGGCGAGCATCCCCGGCCGGTCGACGTTACTATAAACGAGGAGGTCCCCTTCGGGCCTCACTTCGAAACGGAATCCGTCGATCGTCACCAGACGAACTGATGCGGAGCCGAAGACCGTGCCGGCACACTCTTTCACCTCCTTGTCCGTGACGTAACGGACGCTGAGGAGGTTCGGGTAATTTCCCCCCTCCGGCTCACGGGTTTCACCGACGGCGAGCCCCAGCTCCTCCGCCAGGAACGGCGCGTTGATGAAATTGACCGGCTCCGGCTGGCTGTGCGAAAGGACCCCTTTGAGAACCCCCGCCTTCATGAGTTCGATCGCTCCCGTCACGATGTCGCCGGAGGCGGCGATCGTGATCCGCTTGAGCTTCCCTGTCGCAAGCTGGACCGCGACGGCCCCGAGCTTTTCGGCGAGCGTGATGTACGGCCTGACCTCCTCTTTCAGCGTCAGGAGCATGGCGCTTCCGTTGACGACCCCGGCATAGGCCCGCCCGTGAAGCGCGTCGGCAATTTCGTGCGCGATCTGAACGGCGACCTTCTCCTGCGCCTCCTCCGTCGATGCGCCTAGGTGCGGTGTTGCGATGACGCGGGGATGGCGGAGGAGGGGATTGTCTTTCGGAGGCTCGATCTCGAACACGTCGAGCGCCGCCCCCCCCACATGGCCGGATTCCAGCGCGCGCAGGAGCGCCTTCTCATCGATGATCCCTCCCCTGGCGCAGTTGATGACCCTCACCCCCTTCTTGCACCGGGCGAGCGTCTCATCGCTCAGGAGCCCCTTCGTGTCCGGCGTGAGGGGCGTGTGGACCGTTATGAAATCCGCCCGCCGGAAAAGCTCGGGGAGATTCACGAGTTCGATCGAGAGCCTCGCTGCCGCCTCGGGAGCAAGGACCGGATCATACCCGAGTATCTTCATCCCCAGCCCCAGGCAGCGCGAGGCGACCTCGCGGCCGATCTTCCCGAGTCCGACGACGCCAAGCGTCTTCTCAAAGACTTCCGTCCCCGTGAACTTTTTTCTCTCCCATTCCCCCCGGACCAGGCTCATGTGCGCCTGCGGTATGTTCCGGGCAAGCGACAGGAGCATCGAGACCGTGTGTTCCGCCGCGGAGATGGTGTTCCCTCCGGGGGTATTCATGACGAGTATCCCCTTGCGGGTCGCGGCGTCGAGATCGATATTGTCGACCCCGGTCCCCGCCCGTCCGATCACCTTCATCCGCCCAGCACGGGCGATCACCTCGGACGTCACTTTCGTCGCGCTCCGGACGACAAGGCCCTCGTACTCCCCGATGACCGCAAGGAGGTCCGCGCCGGAAAGCCCNNTTCGAGCTGATCGCTGATGAGGATCTTCATCTGCCCCCTCCGTGCGCCGTCAATCGGAAAAACTCTCCTTCTGTCGCCCTGAGCCCGGCACCCCTGTCAAAGGCGAAACCGCACGCCGAAAGCGCGCGTTCCACCGCCGAGACTGCGGTCAGAATGTCGGGCTCGTCAATATATCCAAGATGTCCGATGCGGAATATCTTCCCGGCCTGTTCGGCCTGCCCCCCCGCGAACGTCACGCCGCTCCCCTTCCTGAGCGCAGCAGCAAAAGCAGTCCATTCGACTCCACCGGGCAGCCGTACCGCGGTGACGGAATTCGACGGGGAGGAGGAGAAGAGCGAGAGACCGAGCGCCGCAACGCCGGCCCTGAGTCCGCCGGCGAGCCGGGCGTGCCTCGACCAGATGTTTTCCATCCCCTCACCGCGGATCATCGCCAGCGAGGCGTCCGCGCCCTGCACGAGCGCAATGGCGGGGGTCCAGGAGGTGTCCCCCCGCTCATGCGCGCGGAGTGCCGTCCCGAGATCAAAATAGTACTTCGGCATCTTCGACTCTGACGCCGCCCGGACGGCACGTTCCCCGAGAGACACGAACGCAAGCCCGGGGGGGATCATCAGCCCCTTCTGGCTTCCCGTCACACACACATCCACACCCCACGCGCCGCACCGGAGTTCGAGCGCACCGACGGAAGAAATGCCGTCGACGCAGACGAGCGCGCGGGAGTTCTCCCTGACGACCCGCGCAATCTCCCGGACGTCGTTCGCGGTCCCGGTCGACGTCTCGCAGTGCGTCACATACACCCCGCTTGCGTGCGGGTGCGCGCGCAGCGCCGAGGCAACGACGAGGGGATCCGCCGCCTCCCCCCACGGCGTCCGTATCTCCACGACCTCAAGACCGAATGCGCGCCCCATCTGCACCCACCGTTCGCCGAATTTCCCGCCGTTGAGAACGATCACGGTCTCGCCAGGAGAGAAGAGGCTCACGAACGTGGCCTCCACGCCCCCCGTGCCGGAACATGTGAGCGTGAGGACGGGATCGCCGGTCTGGAAGAGATAGCCCAGGTGTGCAGTGACACGGGAGAGGAGCGAGCGGAATTCGGCGCTGCGGTGATGGATGAGAGGCTCCGCCATCCGGAGCATGACATGCGCCGGGACGGGTGTCGGGCCCGGTGTGAAGAGCCGGGGTTTCGCCTCCTCAGTCAAGGTGCGCGGCGATGCAGTGGAGAACTTCGGATTTCCCGACGCCGCTGACGGAGGAAACAGGGATGATCTCCTTGCAGCAGCTGAAATGGGCAAAGTGTTCTTTTGCCGCAGAGATGAACCGGGGCATCTTGCTTGCGGGGAGCTTGTCCGCCTTTGTCAGCGCGATAACGAACGGTATGCCGTAGTAATCGAGCCATCCCACCATCATCAGGTCGAGCTCCGTCGGCTCGTGGCGCGCATCGATAAGCTGGATCACGAGCGAGAGCTCCTTGCGCGACTTCAGGTACTGCTCGATGAGCTTCCCCCAGCTCGAGCGGATCTGCTCCGGGAGCTTCGCGTAGCCGTAGCCGGGGAGGTCCACGAAGTACCACTGCTTGTTGATGACGTAATAGTTCAGCTCACGCGTTTTCCCCGGCTCGGCGCTCGCCCGCGCGAGCGATTTCCGCCCGCAGAGCTTGTTCAGGAGCGAGGACTTGCCGACGTTGGAGCGCCCGAGGAACGCAATCTCCTTCAGCCCGTCTTTCGGGAGCTGGCGGAGGCTTGCGGCACCGAGGACAAATTCAGCGGAGGTGATTTTCATAGTCGGGGCGGGGACGGGCCGGTTCAGTGCGCCGCTTTTGTCCCCGCGTCAGTCGCGGGCTCCTTCTTTGGCGCCGCGGTTTTTTCGCCCGCCGGGGGAGGAGCTCCGGCCGCTTTCTTCTTTGAAGGGGTGCCGCGCGCCTGCTTCTTGGCACGGGGGGGGGCCGGCTTCTTCTCCCCCTGATCCTGCCCCGCGTTGAAATCCACCAGCTCGATCACCGCCATCTCCGCACCGTCGCCGTACCGCTGTCCCAGCTTGACGATCCGCGTGTATCCGCCGGCGCGTCCCGCGACTTTCGGGGCGATCGTCGTGAAGAGCTCGCCGATCACCTCCCGGTCCTTGATCAGGCGTCCCACTTCCCTCCGGGCGTGGACGCCGGTGGCGGGGAGATCGGGTTTCGCGACGGCGTTCTTCGCGCGCGTGATGAGCTTCTCCACAACCATCCGCGTCTCCTTCGCCTTGGCGACCGTCGTAGTGATCCGCTTGTGGCGGAGCAGCGCCGTCGACAGGGCGGCGAGCGTTGCGCGCCGGTGGCTCGCCGTGCGCTTGAGTTTACGTCCCGATTTGCGGTGTCGCATTGTGTGTTTTCCGGTTTCTGCAGTGAATGACGTTCACGTTCGTGCGGAGAAATCACTCCCCTTCTTTCAGGTATTTCGCCACGTCCATGCCGAACGTGAGTTTCTCGGCCTCGATGATCTCCGCAAGCTCGGCGAGCGATTTCCGCCCGAAATTCCGGAACTTCAGGAGCTCGGATTCGTCGCGGCGCACGAGGTCGGCGATGGTCTTGATGTTGGCGGCGCGCAGGCAGTTGTGCGAGCGGACGGAAAGCTCGAGCTCGTCCACCGGCGTCAGGAGCACCTTCCGGATGCGCGCAAACTCCGCATCCTGGGCCGACTCCTCCTTCGGCGCCTCGGGCTCCATATCGAAATTGATGAACAGCTGGATGTGGTCGCGCAGGATCTTCCCGGCATACGCAAGCGCATCCTCCGGGGCGATGGATCCGTCGGTGTCGATCTCGATCGTCAGCTTCTCGTAGTCCGTCTGCTGTCCCACGCGCGTCGTTTCGACAAAATAGCGGACGTTGACAATCGGCGTGAAGACCGAATCGATCGGAATGACGCCGAGCGTCTGGTCGGGAGCCTTGTTTTCCTCGGCAACGACGTAGCCGACGCCCCGGCCGATCCGCAGATCGAGTTCAAAATTTGCCTCGGTGTTCAGGGTCGCGATGTGGAGCTTCGGGTTCAGAATCTCCACGTCCGGCGTCGCCTTCTGAATATCGCCCGCCGTGAAATCCATCGGTCCTTTGAGGGGAACGACGACGCGGTTTGTTTTCTTGTTTATGAGCTTCATCCGGACCTGCTTGAGGTTCAGCACCATGTCCGGGACGTCCTCTACAACGCCGGGGATCGTCGAAAATTCGTGCTGGACTCCGTCCACCTTGAATGCCGTGACGGCAAACCCGGGAAGGGACGAGAGAAGGACCCGCCGCATCGCATTCCCGATTGTCACGCCGAATCCTTTTTCCAGGGGCTGGACGATGAACCGCCCGAACGTCGGCGAGTATGTCGACTCGTCGAGCTGGATTTTCTCCGGCATCTGGATCGTTCCTGTTGTCATAGCGTTCCCACCTTCTCTTACTTTGAGTAGAGTTCGACGATGAGCTGCTCGTCGGCGTTCAACGGGATGTCCGCCCGTTCGGGGACGTTCAGGAATACCCCCGTCATCGCGGCCTTGTCCAGGCTGAGCCAGGGGAGCATCGCCGTATCCTTCATTCTCTTCATGGACGCGTGCAGCACTTCGAGCTTTTTGCTCTTGTCGCGCACCTGGATCGAATCGCCCGCCTTCAGGAGGTACGACGGGATGTCCACCGAGCGGTTGTTCACGAGGAAATGGCCGTGATTGACGAGCTGCCGCGCCGCCTTGCGCGAGGGGGCAAGCCCGAGCCTGTAGATCACGTTGTCAAGCCGCCGTTCCAGGAGCTTCACGAGCGTCTCGCCGGTGCGCCCCGTCTGCTTCAGCGCGCGCTCGAACGTGTTCCGGAACTGCTTTTCCTGCAGCCCGTACATGCGGCGGACTTTCTGCTTCTCGCGAAGCTGGACGCCGTACTCGGAGATCTTGGTCCTGCGGCTCTGGCCGTGCTGTCCCGGGGGAAACGCCCGCCGCTCCACCGGACACTTCTCGGTGAAACACTTCGTCCCCTTCAGGAACAACTTCTGTTTTTCCCGCCTGCACAGCCTGCAGCTTGCATCGGTATATCGTGCCATAGAGGTTCTTTCTGCTCAGTCTCTTGATTGCTGTCGTGAATTACACCCGCCGCCGTTTGGGCGGGCGACAGCCGTTGTGGGGAATCGGCGTCACGTCACGGATGCTCGAGATCTCGAGCCCCGTCACCTGGAGCGCCCTGATGGCGGCCTCGCGGCCCGAGCCCGGGCCCTTCACGAAGACCTCCACCTTGCGCAGCCCCAGGTCGTACGCCGCTTTCGCGGCGGCCTCGGCCGACACCTGCGCGGCGAACGGCGTGTTCTTGCGCGACCCCTTGAATCCGTTCTTGCCGGCCGACGACCAGCTTATCGTGTTGCCGTAG
Source organism: Ignavibacteriota bacterium (assembly GCA_003157485.1). Taxonomy (GTDB): domain Bacteria; phylum Bacteroidota; class Ignavibacteria; order UBA10030; family UBA6906; genus Fen-1273. The sequence continues at coordinate 13,880 of PMJQ01000166.1, read as the reverse complement.
ACGTCCGTTATCGTCACGATGACGTTGTTGAACGTCGCCTTGACGAAGGCCTTGCCGCTGACGTCAACCTGGATCTTTTTCTTTTTCTTGACGAGTTCTGCAGCCCCACCGGCTGCCGGAGCGGTTTTTGCCACTCGTTCCTCCCGTGAATGATTGACTGTGACGCCGTGATGCTAGGTCTTGGCGGCGACTTTCTTCTTTCCTGCGACGGTCTTGCGGCGCCCCTTGCGGGTGCGCGAATTCGTCCTCGTCCTCTGGCCCCTCACCGGAAGCCCCTTCCGGTGCCTGATCCCCCGGTAGCATCCGATATCCATGAGACGCTTGATGTTCATCTGCGTCTCGCTCCGGAGCGCGCCTTCCACCTTGTAGTCGGCGGTGATGATGCCGCGGATCTTCGCGACCTCATCGTCGTTCAGTTCCCCGACTTTCTTGTTGACGTCGACTCCGGCCTTCGTAAGGATGGCGCGCGCCGACGTCCGGCCGATCCCGTAGATGTACGTGAGGCCGACTTCAGACCGTTTCTTCTTCGGCAGATCGATTCCTGCAATGCGGGCCAACGGCTCTCCTCCTTCTTAACCCTGACGCTGTTTGTGTTTCGGATTCTTGCAGATCACCCGGACGACGCCTTTCCGCCGTATGATCTTGCAGTTGATGCAGATTTTTTTGACCGACGACCGGACTTTCATAACGCACACGCCATTATTTGTACCTGTATGTGATCCGACCTTTCGTCAGATCGTACGGCGAAAGCTCTACCGTCACCTTGTCGCCAACAAGGATCTTGATAAAATTCATCCTCATCTTTCCCGAAATATGCGCAAGGACATTGTGGCCGTTTTCGAGACTCACCTTGAACATCGCGTTGGGAAGGGTCTCGGTGATGACGCCGTCGACTTTGATGGGACCTTGTTTTGCCATAGGTGACCGGCCCGGTGTTACCGGGTGAGGATGTCCGCTTCTCCTGTCGTAACAACAATTGTATGTTCAAAATGCGCCGACGGCTTCCCGTCCGCCGTGCGGACAGTCCACCCGTCCTCCCCCACCGTCACGCGGTGAGTCCCCGCATTCACCATCGGCTCTATCGCAAGAGCCATCCCCTCCTTCAGCACCACGCCCGTCCCCGGCTCCCCGTAGTTCGGAACCGCGGGATCCTCGTGAAGGTTCTTCCCGATGCCGTGCCCCACGAGGTCGCGCACGACCGAAAAACCAGCGGCCTCGACGCAGCGCTGGACCGCGGCCGACACATCGTGCAGGTGGTTCCCCGCCCGCGCCCGGGCGATCCCTTCAAGGAGCGCCTGTTCGGTCACCCGCAGGAGCCGCGTCTTCTCCTCCGACACTCTTCCGACGGGAAACGTGCGCGCGCCGTCCCCGTAATACCCGTTTTTCTTCACACCCACGTCAACGGAGACCACCTGCCCCTCTTCGATCTTCCCTCCGCCCGGTATCCCGTGCACCACCTCGTCGTCGATCGAAACACAGAGCGTCCCGGGAAACAGATTGCGCCTGTCATGCCCGTACCCTTTGAACGCCGGCTCCCCGCCCCGCGACCGGATGTAGTCCTCCGCGATCGTGTCCAGGTCGCCCGTCCTGACGCCGGGGGCGATCCTCGAGCCGACGAGGGCCAGCACTTCAGCGACGATCCGGCAGCTCTCCTTCATGAGTCCGATCTCGCGCGTATTTTTAACGGACACGTGTGCCATTGCGGCCGCCTAGCGGAGACGTCCCTTCATCTTCCCCGACTTCATGAACCCGTCATAGTGCCGCATGAGAAGGTGTGACTCGACCTGCTGGAGCGTGTCGAGAGCGACCCCGACCATGATCAGAAGGCTCGTTCCCCCGAAAAACTGCGCGAACGTCTGCGCGACGCCGAAGCGCGTCACGAACGCCGGGAGGATCGCGATTATCGCGAGGAATATCGACCCGGGAAGCGTGATCTTCGTCAGTATGTTGTCGATGAAGTCCGAGGTATGGTTGCCGGGACGTATCCCCGGGATGAACCCCCCCTGTTTCTGCATGTTCTCCGAGACGTCCTTCGGGTTGAACGCGATCGCCGTGTAAAAATACGTGAAGAACACGATCATTACGGCGTAGAAAAAGGAGTATGTGAGCGACGTGTACTGGAAGTATCCCGACAGGGTCTGCATGAACTCGCTCTCGGGGAAGAACGTCAGTATCGTGCTCGGGATGAACATTATCGACTGCGCGAAGATGATCGGCATAACGCCCGCCGTGTTCACGCGCAAAGGTATGTACTGCGTGACGCCGCCGTAGACCTTTCTCCCGACGACGCGCTTTGCGTACTGCACCGGTATGCGGCGCGTCCCCTGCGTCACAAGGACGACCCCGGCGACGATCAAAACCATCACGCCGAGGATGATGACGTCGATGATGAGATTCGACCCCACCCGGAACTGATCCACGATGGAGTGGGGAAACCTTGCGATGATCCCGATGAATATGATGAGAGAAATCCCGTTCCCCATCCCCCGCTCGGTGATCTGCTCCCCGAGCCACATCATGAACATCGTCCCCGCCGTCAGGAAGAGGACCGTGCTCATCGTGAAGGCGATCCCCTGGATCTCAAACGGCACGATCGGCTGCCCTTCGAGGGTCAGGCTAGTCAGCCGCACGCTCACCCCCCAACCCTGGAGCGCCGCGACGACGACGGTGCCGTAGCGGGTGAGCTGGTTCAGTTTCTTCCGCCCCTCTTCCCCCTCCTTCGAGAGCTTCTGAAAGTACGGTACAACTGCACCCAACAGCTGGAGTATGATGGAGGAGCTGATGTACGGCATGATCCCAAGCGCGAAGATCGCGGCGTTCTTGAACGCCCCTCCGACAAAGAGGTCGTACAGCCCGAAGAGCGTGTTCGACGCCTGGCTCGCTTCCGCGCGGGCGAGGAGGGGCGCGTCGACGCCCGGGAGCGTGACGTGAGCGCCTATACGGACAATAATAAGGAGTGCCGCGGTGAACATGAGCCGCGTGCGGAGCTCCTGTATCTTCAGAACGTTGCGTACACTTTCGGCAAAATTAGCCATTCGTCTTCGGAGTTGAGCTTATCGTTTGAGCCTTGCCCCCCGCTGTTTCAATCTTCTGGAGGGCGGATTTGCTGAACGCATGAGCCGCGACATCGAGCTTCGTCGTGATGTCGCCGGTCCCGAGCACCTTCAGCCGGGCACCGGCCCCTTTGAGGACCCCAAGCTTCGCAAGGAGCTCGGGCGTCACCACCCCTCCCGTCACTTTTCCGTCGGACGCCAGCTTCTGGAGCGTCCGGACGTTGACAACCTGGTACTCCACGCGGAACGGACTATGGAACCCGCGCTTGGGGAGGCGCCGGACCAGCGGCATCTGCCCCCCCTCGAACCACGCCCGGTGGCGCGTCCCGGAGCGCGAACCCGCTCCTTTGTGACCGCGCGTCGACGTCCCGCCATGTCCCGAGCCCTGCCCGCGTCCGATGCGCTTCCGTTTCTTCGTGGATCCCGGAGCGGGCTTCATTGTGCTGAGTATGTCTTTTGCCATTGTGTCGTTCCCGGAACTGACGTGGTTGCGTTCGGTCTTCAGACTTCTTCGACACGGACGAGGTGAATCACCTGCCGTATCATCCCGCGGATCTGCGGCGTGTCATTCTTGACGACCGAGTAGTTGGGCCTGCCGAGGCCGAGCGCCCTGATCGTCCGCTTCTGCGGCTCGATCTGGTCGATGATGCTCCTTGTCTGCGTGATCTTCAGCTTCTTTGCCATTGGCCTGGCCCCGATTCTTAGTTCGATGCCGGAGCCGCGGGGGCCCCGAAGAGTTCGTGCAAGTCCATCCCGCGCCGCGCCGCGACGGACCTGGCGTCCACAAGGCTCAGGAGCGCCGCCATCGTCGCCTTGACCGCGTTGTGCGGGTTCGACGATCCCAACGATTTTGTCAGAACGTCTTTGACGCCGGCGGATTCGAGCACGGCGCGGACGCCCCCCCCGGCGATGAGTCCCGTCCCGGGTGACGCCGGTTTGAGGAGCACTCGCCCCGCCCCGAACTTCCCGATCACCGGGTGCGGGATGGTCCCGTTCACGATCGGGACCATGACGACGTTTTTCTTCGCGTCATCGACTCCCTTGGAGATCGCATCGGCGACCTCGTTCGCCTTCCCCAGGCCGATGCCGACGTGCCCCCTGCCGTCGCCGACGACGACGATCGCGTTGAAACTGAACCGGCGTCCCCCCTTCACCACCTTCGCCACGCGGTTGATGTGGACGAGCCGGTCTTTCAGCTCCAGTTCACTTGCTTTGATACGTGCCAATGTTGTCCCTCTCTTTTCCTGTGTGCTCCCGCATCCGTACCTGCTGTCGGGAGAGGACTCGAACCTCTACTCACGGCTCCAAAGGCCGCTGTCCTGCCATTAGACGACCCGACAAATGGCGCGTCCCGCGCCACAGGTGGCGCGTCCCGCGCCACCAAGGAGATCGCGGGCGAAACCCCCCGCCGGTCCGGGCTAGAATTTCAGTCCGCCCTCACGCGCCCCGTCCGCCATCGCTTTCACCACGCCGTGATACAGATAGCCGTTCCTGTCGAACACGACCTGCGTGATTTTCTTTTCGATCGCCTTCTGCGCGGCGATCTTCCCCACGAGTTTCGCCTTCGCGGCCTGCCCCTTGAGATCCCTGAACTGGTCCTTCTCGGGCTTCGAGAGGTTCGAGACGGCTACGAGCGTTTTGCCCGTCGAGTCGTCGATGATCTGCGCGTACACGTTCCTGAGACTCCGAAAGACGGTCAGCCTCGGGCGTTCCGGCGTACCCGTGATCCGGAGACGGATGTGGACTTTCAGGCGGCTGCGGTGCTCTGTCTTTTTCTTCGTAATCATGGCGTCAGTTCCCGGTCGATGACATTATGCCTTGGCTCCGCTCGCCGCCGCGGCCTTGCCGGCCTTCCTGCGGATGTACTCACCCTCGTACTTCACCCCTTTCCCCTTGTACGGTTCGGGGGGCCGGAACGAACGGATCTTCGCGGCGACCTGGCCCACGAGGGCGCGGTCGATCCCGCTGATCGTGATGTTGTTCTGCGTCGGCGTCTCGATCTTGATCCCCTCCGGCGGAGCGAAAAGAATCGGGTGGGAGAACCCGAGGAGAAGCTGGAGCTTCTTCCCCTTCAGCTCCGCCCTGTAGCCAACGCCGACGAGCTCGAGCTTCCTCGTATACCCCTCGGTGACTCCCCTGACCATGTTGGCAAGGAGCGCGCGCCAGAGTCCGTGCAGCGACCGGTGCAGCTTCAGGTCGGACGGACGCGACAGGCGGATCACGTTCTCCGTGATCTCGACGCTGATGGCAGGGTGGACGTCCGCCGCCAGCTGGCCCTTCGGTCCCGCGACGGTAACGGTCTGCCCGCTCTGCGCCACTTTCACGCCCGCGACGATGGGTATCGGTTTTCTTCCTACTCGTGACACGTTCTGTTCCTCCTTCAGGTTACCAGACTTCGCAGAGCACTTCGCCGCCCATTCTCGCCAGGCGGGCCTGCTTGTCCGTCATGAGCCCTTTCGGGGTCGAGATGACCGCGACGCCGAGACCGCCGAGCACGCGCGGGATCCCGTCCGCATCGACATAATGCCGGAGACCGGGCCGGCTGACCCGCCTGAGTCCGGCGATCACCGGCTGGCCGTCGTTGTACTTCAGCTGGATGCGGAGAACGCCCTGTGCGGACTCCTTCACTTCGGTGTAGGAGGCGATGAATTTCTGCGCGACGAGCAGCTTCGTCAGCTCGCGCTTCAGCGTCGACGCCGGGACATCGACCCGCTTATGCTTCGCCTGGATGGCGTTGCGCAGCCTTGTCAGATAATCGGCGACGGGGTCGGTCATTGTCATGATTCTGCTTCTCCTGCAACTTTCGTGAACAAATTGTGAAACCGCTGATTACCAGCTTGCTTTCGTGACGCCGGGGATCTTCCCCTCGAGCGCGAGCTCGCGGAACGCGATCCGCGAGACCCCGAATTTCCGCATGAAGCTCCGCGGGCGTCCCGTGACAACACACCGGCTGTGAAGCCGGGTGGGACAGCTGTCGCGGGGGAGCTGCCGCAGCGCGACATAGTCCCCTTTTTCCTTGAGTTCCTTCCGGATCGCGGCGTATTTCAGGACCGTCCGTTCACGCCTCGCCTGGCGGGCTTTCGAGCTTGTCTTTGCCATTCTTTCCGTCCTTCTATTGTGCCGTTTCCAGAACTTCCTGACGCTTCACGAACGGCATGCCGAACGCCTTCAGGAGCTCGTAGGCCTCCTGATCGGTCCTCGCTGTCGTGACGAACGTGATGTCCATCCCGAACACCTTCGTGATCCTGTCCACGTCGATCTCCGGGAACACCGTGTGCTCCTTTATGCCGATCGTGTAGTTGCCGCGGCCGTCGAACGACTTGTCCGAGAGGCCCCGGAAGTCTCTGATGCGGGGAACCGAGATGCTGATGAACCGGTCCAGGAACTCATACATGTGCGCCCGCCGGAGCGTCACCCGGCACCCGATCGGCATCTTCTCGCGCAGTTTGAAATTGGAGATCGACTTCTTCGCCCTCGTGATCACCACCTTCTGGCCGACGATGGCCTCGAGGTCGCGCGCGGCAGCCTCGACAAGCTTCGCGTCCTGAGTCGCCTCCCCCACGCCGATGTTTATCGCAACTTTCTCGAGGCGCGGGACCTGCATCGGGCTCTTATACTTGAACCGCTTGATCAGGAGCGGAATAACGTCTTTCTTGTACGTCTCCGCGAGCCGCGCAACGACATGCTCCTTCGGCTTCTTCTCTTTTGGCCCCTTGGGGGCGGGTGCCACAGCCGGTTCGCCCTTGGGTCCCTTCGGCGCTTTCTGCTGTTTCTGGGGCACCTGTGCCGCGCCGGGGTCCCCTTTTTGCTTCTGGGGTTTGTCTCCGGCGGGTTTTTGTTTTTTCTCTTTCTCGTCGCTCATACAAACTCGTGTGTCTTCGGTTTAGTGTGTGTTACATCGTTTCGCCGGTTGCCTTCGACACCCGCAGGCGCTTCGTCTTGCCTGTGGCGGGGTCGGTCACGATCTTCGTCCCCAGCCGCGTGACCTCGTTCGTCTTGGGGTCCATCAGCATGACGTTCGACACGTGGATCGGCGCCTCGCGCTGGACGATCCCCCCCTGGGGGTTCTTCTGGCTCGGGCGGCTGTGCCGCTTCATGATGTTCACCCCTTCGATAATCACCCGCTGCTTCTCCGGGTACACTTTCAGCACTTTCCCGCTTTTCCCGCGGGAGTTGCCGGCGATCACCATCACGTTGTCGTTCTTCCGGATCTTCATGATTCTTCCTCGGTTGTCGTTACAGCACTTCGGGGGCGAGAGACACGATCTTCATGTACTGCTTTTCGCGCAGTTCGCGTGCGACGGGGCCGAAGATGCGGCTTCCGCGCGGCTCTCCCTGCTCGTTGATGAGCACGGCCGCGTTTTCGTCGAACCGGATGAACGAACCGTCCTTGCGCCGGGTCTCCTTCTTCGTGCGGACGATGACAGCCCGCGCGACTTCCCCCTTCTTCACCGTGGCGCCCGGGATCGCGGTTTTCACGCTCACGACGACGACGTCCCCCAGCCCCGCATACCTGCGGTCGGATCCGCCGAGCACACGGATACACCGGACTTTTTTCGCGCCGGAGTTGTCGGCGACGACAAGATTTGTTTCTTCCTGAATCATGTGTTGACTCCGTGGAGGGGATTCACTTCGCCTTTTCCAGGATCTCGACCAGACGCCAGCGCTTCAGCTTGCTCAGGGGGCGCGTTTCCATGATCTTCACCGTGTCCCCCACGCCTGCGGTGTGCTTTTCGTCGTGCGCCATGAGATTCGTCGTCCGGCGGAAATACTTCTTGTAGATCGGATGGGGCACGCGCCGCTCAATCGCGACGACGATGCTCTTCTCCATCTTGTTGCTCACCACTTTGCCGACGCGGGTTTTCCGCTGCGCCGTGCGCTTCGGCTCGGGGGCCTTCCGTGATTCGTCAGTCATTTTGCATCCTTCTTCGTGGCTGCAGGAGCCGCCGCGGCCCGCTGCTTTTCGTTAATGAGCGTCTTGAGCCGGGCAATGTCCCGCCGGACGGAACGGACCTTGATCGGGCTTTCAAGCTGGCTCGTCGCAAGCTGGAACCTCAAGTTCCCCAGGCTTTCTTCCTCGTCCGCGAGGCGCTTCCGGAGTTCGTCGATCGGGAGATCCCGTATTTCTGATGTTTTCATAGTCCGTCCTTTCCTGTCACTTCCCTTCGAAGTCGGGGCGGGCGCTTATCCGCGTCCGTATCGGCAGCTTGTGCGAGGCGAGCCGCAGGGCTTCGACCGCCGTGGCTTTCGCCGTCCCCCCCACCTCGAACATCACGCGTCCCGGCTTCACGACGGCGACCCAGTACTCCGGCGCGCCCTTTCCCTTTCCCATACGGGTCTCCGCGGGCTTCTTGGTGACCGGCTTGTCGGGGAAGATCCTTATCCAGACGCGCCCTTCCCTCTTCATGAGCCTCGTCAGCGTGACGCGCGCCGCCTCGATCTGGCGCTGCGTGATCCATCCCGGCTCCAGGGCCTTCAGACCGAAATCCCCGAAGTCGATGCGCGAACCGCGGGTCGCTTTCCCCCGCATGCGCCCCCGCTGCGCTTTCCTGTACTTGACCCTCTTGGGCATCAACATGGCAGACTACTCCGTCGTTATCGCTTGCTCATTGTCCGCGGCGGGGAGGGGCCTGCATGCTCTGCTGAGCGTCAAGCACTTCACCCTTGCATATCCAGACCTTCACGCCGATCGCGCCGTATACCGTCCGCGCTGTCGCCGTGGCATAATCGATCTCGGCACGGAGCGTATGCAGCGGTATGCGTCCTTCCTTGTACTGTTCGCGCCGCGACATTTCGGCGCCGCCCAGCCGCCCGCTCGTCATCACGCGCACACCTTCCGCACCCATCCTCATCGCCGCCGTGATGCTGTTCTTCATTGCACGGCGGAAAGCGATGCGCCCCTCGAGCTGCTGGGCGATGTTCTCCGCCACGAGATACGCGTCGAGCTCCGGACGCTTGATCTCGTTTATGAGAATCTTGACTTCCTTGTTCGTGATCTTCTTCAGCTCTTCCTCGAGCTGGGAAATTTCCTTCCCGCTCCTTCCGATGACGATGCCAGGACGCGACGTGTTGATCGTGATGACCGCCCGCTTCGGGGTCCGCTCAATGAGGATGCGGGAGATCCCGGCTTTCTTGAGCCGGTTCCGCACGTAGTTCCGGATCGTCGTGTCTTCCGCGAGCTTCGACGCGAAGGACTTCTCGTCGTACCAGTTGGAATCCCACGAGCGGATGATGCCCAGACGCAGGCCGATCGGATTTACTTTCTGTCCCAAATATCCTCCAGTGTAAACGTCCTATTTCGTTTCGTTCTTTGACTTTGGCGGCGCTGGCGCCTTTGGCGCCAACTTCGACTTCGGGGGCGCCTTCTGCGCCCCAGGCCTCTCCTTCGACTTCGGCGCCATCTTCGACTTCAGCGTCCGCGCGGGCTTCCCGTCCCGCGCCGCCACGACGATCGTCACATGGTTCGAGCGCTTCCGTATGCGGAAGGCCCGTCCCATCGGGGCGGGGCTGATCCGCTTCATCGTCATGCCGCCGTCCACGGTGGCGCGTCTGACGACGATCTCCTCGGGTTCCAGACGCCCCCCCTCATCCTTGTTCTGCAGGTTCGCCACCGCCGAGCGAAGGACCTTCTCCGCCACTTTCGAAGCGTGCTTGGGAGAAAAATGGAGTATGTGGAGCGCCTCGGGCACCGACTTCCCCCGGATAAGATCGATCACCAGCCGCATCTTGCGGGGCGAGGTGCCGATGTACCTGTTTATCGCCTGAGCTTCCATTGATTCCTCCCGGGCCGCGCCTTAGGACGCGGGCGTTGTGGTTTCTTCCTTCTTGATCCCCGGATGGACGCGGAACGTCCGCGTCGGGGAGAACTCTCCGAGCTTGTGTCCGACCATCCCCTCGTGGATGTACACCGGGATGAACTTGTTCCCGTTGTGCACCGCAAAGGTGTGGCCGACGAAATCAGGAGTGATCGTGCAGGAACGGGACCAGGTCTTTATCACTTTCTTCTGGTTCGACTTGTTGAGCGCTTCCACCTGTTCGAGCACACGCTGGGTGATGAACGGTCCTTTTTTCAGCGAACGGGTCATTGCGTTGTTATCTCCTCCGTTTCACGATGTATTTGCTCGACGGCTTTTTTCTCCACCGGGTCTTCTTCCCCTTCGTGTGCCAGCCCCACGGAGAAACCGGATGCGGGTTTCCCTGCGGGGATTTCCCCTCTCCGCCGCCGTGGGGGTGGTCGACCGGATTCATCACGACCCCCCGCGACTGCGGGCGGATGCCGAGCCAGCGCGAACGGCCGGCTTTGCCGATGCTTATGTTTTCGTGGTCGGCGTTCCCGACGCTGCCGATCGTCGCAAGGCAGTCGGCCGGGATGTTCCGGATCTCGCCCGACGGGAGGCGGAGCTGCGCGAACTTCCCCTCCTTTGCCATAAGCTGTATGCTCATCCCCGCACTGCGCGCCAGCTGGGCCCCTTTGCCGGGCCGCATCTCGACGTTGTGGACGAACGTTCCCGCGGGTATCCCGGAGAGCGGAAGCGCGTTCCCGGCCTTTATCTCCGCATCCGGACCGGACCGGAGCACGTCCCCCGGCTTGACGCCATCGGGGGCGATGATATACCGCCGTTCCCCGTCAGCGTACTGGAGGAGCGCGATGCGCGAGGAACGGTTCGGGTCGTATTCGATCGCCGTGACCTTCGCGTCCATGCCGAACTTGTTTCTCTTGAAATCGATGACGCGGTAGAAGCGCTTGTGGCCGCCCCCGCGGTGCCGCGACGTCACGCGGCCGGTGTTGTTTCTTCCGCCGGATTTGCGCAGCGGCTCCAGGAGCGATTTCTCCGGAGTCGTCTTCGTGATCTCGTCGAACGCTGCCACGGACATCCACCGCGTCCCCGGCGTCACCGGTTTGAATTTACGTATAGCCATGACTGTCTCTTCCTCGTGTCAGACGTTCTGGAAGAACTGGATCTTGTCCCCGTCCTTCAGCCGCACAATCGCCTTCTTCCATGCCGGGGTGCGCCCCGCAAACCGCCCCTTGCGCGTCATCTGGGATTTGGATTTCCCCTTGTGACGGCTCGTGCGAACGTCGAGGACGGTAACATTGAATTTCTTTTCGACCGCGCGCGCGATCTCGATCTTGTTCGCGGAGAGCGTCACCTCGAAGGCATACTGCCCCTTCTCCTGGAGTGCGGTCATCTTTTCGGTGACGATCGGTCGTTTCAGTATGCCTGTCATTCTCGTCAGTTCTTGAATGTGTTCTGAAGGACCTCGACAGCGCTCTTCTGGATCAGAAGGATCTGGTTGTTCACGATGTCGTAGGTGGAGGCCTTGTCCGCCTCCAGGATGTCGAACTTCGGTATGTTCCTCCCCGATTTCACGACGTTGGCGTCGGCGCGCGGGAGAAGCATCAGCGTCTTTGCCGCATGGAGCTCGAGGGCCTTCAGTACCGTGACCATTTCCTTCGTCTTGGGCCCGGTGAACGTGAAGTCCTCCACGATCCTTATCTGTCCCTCTTTCGCCTTGTACGAGAGGGCGGACTTGCGCGCGAGCTTGCGGAGACCCGCGGGGAGCGTGCCTGAATAATCGCGTGGCTTGGGACCGAATATCGACCCCCCCCCCACCATCACCGGCGAACGCGAGGACCCCTGGCGCGCCTGCCCCGTGTGCTTCTGCTTGAACGGCTTCTTCCCGCCNNGCCGCTCTTCGTGCCGTCTTTCTTATAGACATCCAGTTCCATCGCCGCACTCACTGTAAGGATTATTGAGCTTTGCGCTTCCGAATTTCAAGGTAGCCGTTGATCGCCCCGGGGACCGAGCCCTTCAGGAGAAGAAGATTCGAGTCCGGGATGATGCCGACGACCTTCAGGTTGTGGACCGTGACCTGCTCGCCCCCCATCCTGCCGGCCATGCGCATCCCCTTGAATACCCGCGACGGGTGCGAGGAGGATCCGATCGATCCCGGTGCGCGCTCCCTGTCGCTCTGGCCGTGCGTGCGGAATCCGCCGCCGAAGTGGTGACGCCTGACGACCCCCTGGAACCCCTTCCCCTTCGACGTGCCGATCACCGACACGACATCCCCCTTCGCAAACACCGTCTCCACCTTGATTTCCTGGCCGGGCTGAAATTCCGCCATCCCGATTTCCCGGAACTCGCGGACGAGCTTCGAGGGCTTCGCACCGGATTTCGCAAAATGACCCTTCCCGGGCTTCGTGACAAGCCTCTCGCGCATCGGGTCGAACCCGAGCTGCACCGCTTCGTACCCGTCACGCTCCTTCGTCTTGATCTGCGTGACGTAACAGGGCCCGGCCTCGATCACCGTGCACGGTACCACCTGACCAGAATCGTCGAAGATGCTGGTCATGCCGATTTTTTTCCCCAGGAGTCCGTTCATGCGTTCATCCATTGTGAGAATACACACCAGGAAGCCGACAGCTCCGCTTACGGCGCCGATGCCGCTCCCGTGCCGTTCCGGCCGTACCTCACCGCCGGAACGACGCCCCTACCCAGACTTTCAAATGATCGCGGATTACACTTTGATCTCGACGTCGACTCCCGCGGGCAGATCGAGCTTCATCAGGGAGTCGACAGTCTTGTTTGTCGAGTTGAGGATGTCGATAAGCCGCTTGTGCGCGCGCGTCTCGAACTGCTCCCTCGACTTTTTGTCAACATGAGGAGAACGAAGCACAGTATAGACCGTACGCTTCGTGGGTAACGGGATCGGGCCTGAGACCACAGCGCCTGTTGACTTCACAGTCTTGATGATTTTTTCCGCAGACTTGTCGATCAGGTTGTGATCGTACGATTTGAGCTTTATGCGTATTTTTTGCCCGGCCACGTTTGTCAGTACTCCTTAGTCATCACTCTCAACAACGGGAGGCGCGGCCCAGAGGGACGCCCCCCCCACGGTTACTTATTCTACGATCTTCGTCACGACGCCGGCGCCCACGGTGCGGCCTCCCTCACGGATGGCGAACCGCAGCCCTTCCTCCATCGCGATCGTGCTTATCAGCTCGACGTTCATGCCGTCCACGTTGTCGCCCGGCATGATCATCTCGGTCCCCGCCGCGAGCGTTGCAACGCCCGTCACGTCGGTCGTCCGGAAGTAGAACTGAGGCCTGTAGCCGGTGAAGAACGGCGTATGGCGCCCCCCTTCCTCTTTCTTCAGTACGTATACCTGCGCGAGGAACTTCTTGTGCGGGGTTATCGATCCCGGCTTTGCGATCACCTGGCCGCGCTCGAGCTGCGTCTTTTCCACGCCGCGCAGGAGGAGTCCCGCGTTGTCGCCGGCCTGGACTTCGTCGAGTTCTTTGCGGAACATCTCCGCGCCCGTCACGACGGTTTTCATGTGCGCGCCGAGTCCGATGACTTCGACCTCGTCGCCGACCTTCGCCCGGCCGCGCTCGACGCGCCCGGTGCCGACGGTGCCGCGCCCGGTGATCGAGAAGACGTCCTCGACCGGCATCAAAAACGGCTTGTCGATGTCGCGCGCGGGGACCGGGAAGTAGGTGTCCACCGCGTTCATGAGATCCATGATGCATTTGAACGCGGGATCGTCCGGTTTGGAGTCGGGCTTGATGGCCGCTTCCATCGCCTTGAGCGCGCTCCCGCGGATGATCGGAATCTCGTCCCCGGGGTATTCATACTTCTTCAGGAGGTCGCGCAGCTCGAGCTCGACGAGGTCGAGGAGCTCCGGATCGTCCACCGCGTCCACCTTGTTCATGAACACGATCATGCGCGGCACGCCGACCTGATGGGCGAGAAGGATGTGCTCGCGTGTCTGGGGCATCGGGCCGTCGGTCGCCGCAACGACGAGGATGGCGCCGTCCATCTGGGC
>PMJQ01000180.1 GCA_003157485.1 Ignavibacteriota bacterium | reverse complement strand
CACAGACCGCGAACCCGTTGCAACTATTTCCCTCAGGACGGTGTCTCCTTCGATAAGAATCCAGCTCGAGAAGCCTGCACCCGGAGAATCGGTCACGGTAAGTTGTCTGGCGCACGGCGTCACGTGGGTCCCGGGTTACCTGATCGACCTCTCAGATCCCAAGACGGCGAAATTCAGCGCTCACGCTGAGATCATAAATGAGCTGGCCGATCTCGATCACGTGAGCCTCCAGCTTACGACCGGGTTCCCGAACCTCAAATTCGGTGAGCTGTTAAGCCCGATCGCAAAGAGCCAGGCGCTCGCGGATTTTCTCCGGTCGCTCTCCGGTGGCGGGACAGCGTCAGGAGGAGGCCGTTCGATGCTGATGAGCCAGATGGCCATCCTCACGTCAAACTCAGTCGCCGATGCGGATATGTCATCAATAGCCCCGGCGTATTCCACGGCTACCGAAGGCCTCGTCGCGGAAGACTTCTTTTTTTATCCCGTCAAGGATTTCTCGCTGAAGAAGGATGAGACTGCGTGGATCCCTCTCTTCACCGCCGATATGCCGTACAAGCACATTTATACATGGAGGGTTCCGGATCTCCTCGATGACAACGATCACTACCAGACCGCGGCGGAACAGGCCGGGGGCGGAAAGACGGAGGAAGTCTGGCATTCCTGCCGGCTCGTGAACACGCTCGCGATGCCGCTCACGACGGCTTCCGCCGAGTTCATAACGAACGGCGAATTTACCGGGCAGGATCTTTGCTACTATACTGCGCCGAAGACGGAAACGACGATCAGGATCAACAAGGCGCTGAACATACTCGCCGAGCAGGCGGAGAGCGAAGTCGAGAGGAAGCGCGACGCGACCGTGATTCACGGGTATCACTACGATCTCGTCAAGATCAGGGGAGAGCTCAAACTCCGGAACAGGATTGACAAGGCGGTGGACATAGAGATAACGAAGGAGCTCTCAGGCGATGTGCTGGAGAGTCTCCCCCGCGCAGGCGACGTCAAGTCCGCCCGGGGCCTGAAGCAGGTTAACACGTAACACATACTCACCTCGGTGGTTCAGATCGAGCCCGGCGAGGATAAGACCGTGACTTATCAGTACCAGGTGTATTTCAGGGATTAACGGAGGAAACAACCAGTGAGCTCCCCCGCTCCGCTCGAGATCCTCTACGACCCTGCGTGCGGTGACGACCTGCCGCTGCCTGGCGATCTCCGGGAACTGTACGGCCGCCTGCAATTTCCTTCCTCCGGCTCGCGGCCGTACGTGATCGCCAATTTCGTAACGACGCTCGACGGCGTCGTCTCACTCGGGATTCCCGGCACGACGGACGGAGATGCGATAAGCGGGGGGGACAAGCACGACAGCATGGTCATGGGGCTTCTCCGCTCGGTTGCCGATGCGGTCATCATCGGTGCGGGGACTCTCTCGCATTCACCGGGACATCTCTGGACGCCGGAATATGTCTTCCCGGCGCTGGAGGGTTCGTACAGGGACCTGCGTTCCCGGCTCGGGAAGCAGAGATGGCCCGTGTGCGCAGTCGTGACCGCCCGCGGCGAGCTCGACCCGGATCTGGCTGTCATCAACGAGGGGAATGCCGCTCTTCTTATCATCACGACGCCGGAGGGCGAAAAACGTCTGAGCAGGAAGAAAATGCCGTCCCATGTTCAGGTCGTCACTGCGGGAGGTGGCGACCGCCTCTCGGTTCGCGAAATCCTCGACGCGGTACGGCAGGCGATTCCCGGCGCAGAGACATTCCTCGTCGAAGGAGGTCCTCGACTTATCGGGCAGTTCGTGGATGGCGGTGAGCTTGACGAGCTGTTCCTGACGCTCTCACCGCGGCTCGCCGGCCGGGATGGTCACAGCGAGAGGCTGGGACTTATCTCCGGCGTCCGGTTTCTGCCGGAACGCGTGGTTGCCGGGAGATTGAATGGAATACGAAAGAGCGGCAGCCACCTCTTCCTCCGATACTCATTCGCGCCTTGACGGCCTCCGGTGTGCCCTCGTGCGAAGCTGCATTCAATTTCGAGTTGAGAATGACGCCGCAATTCGCTATTTTCGCCGGGGTGTATGACCGGGCGCTTTCCGAAAAATCCGTACGCCGCCGCTGGCATGCCGAATCGAATCTACGCGATAATCCTCCGCACCGGAAACCGGCATCTCCTCTATGCCGACATCCTCGTTATCCTGTCCGCCCCCGTTCTTGCGCTTGCGCTGCGTGTCGAAAACCCGGACGAATTCGCGCTCTATATCCGGTCGGCACTCGTTCTTTCGTGCCTCCGCCTCCTCTGGTATCTCCTCGTCTACTACTTCTCCGGACTCTACACGCGGTACTGGCGGTACGCGAGCGTCGATGAGGTCATCTCCCTTGCTTCTGCGTCAATTCTGGCCTGGGTGACCGGCGTCGTGGTTTTTTTTGCGCTCCTGGAGCCCTTTGGTGTGTTCACGCAGGGGTTCCCCCGGTCCGTTCCGGTCATTGACGGCGCTCTGACGCTGCTGGGCGTCGGCGGACTCAGGCTCGGGATTCGCATCGCCTCCGGACTCGGGCCGCGCCGCGGAAAGGGGGAGAAGGTGCGGCGCGTGCTTGTGGCGGGCGCAGGGGCTGCGGGCTCTTTGACGGTGAAAGAACTCAGGGCGCATGCCGGTCTCGGCATCGAGCCCGTCGCATTCGTCGACGACGATGAACGCAAGGTCGGGCTATCAATACACGGCGTGCCGGTTCTTGGATCGCTCCCGGAAATTGCGGACGTGGTGAAGGAACAGAACATCGACGAGGTGTTCGTCGCTATGCCCTCGGCGCCCGGCAGGGTCGTGAGGGGCGTTATCGAAATGTGCGACGCTGCAGGCGTCCGCGTCAAGACGCTGCCGGGGCTTCTTGAAATTCTCGGAGGGAGCGCCGCGGTCACCGCGGTGCGGGACGTGGAGATCGATGACCTCCTGCGCCGCGGGGTCGTCACGTCCGACCTGGAGACCATCCGGGGTCTCCTGAAGGGGAAACGCCTTCTTGTGACAGGGGCGGGCGGGTCCATTGGCGGGGAACTGTGCCGGCAGATCCTCCGGTGCGAGCCTTCGGAGCTCATCCTTCTCGAGCTGAGCGAGAACAATCTGTTTGCGGCCGATGCCGAGCTCCGCAAAATGTGCAGGGATTCCGGGATCGGCACCGCCATACACTCCGTGGTCGCCGACGTGAGAGACAGGGAGCACATGGACTCGGTGTTCAGAGTGTTCGGGCCGCAGATCGTCTATCACGCGGCGGCGCACAAGCATGTCGGCCTCATGGAGCAGAACATTGCCGAAGCTGTGACAAACAATGTTCTGGGGACGAAAACGGTTGCCGATCTTGCGGTCGCGCACAGGCTCGAACGATTCGTTCTTATCTCGTCGGACAAGGCGGTGAACCCGACGACGGTTATGGGCGCGACAAAACGCGTGGCCGAACTCCTGGTCCTCGATGCCGCGGTCCGCACGGGGCGCGTCTTCGTGACGGTCCGGTTCGGCAACGTCCTCGGCAGCAGCGGGAGCGTCGTCCCGATCTTCAAGCGCCAGATCGCCATGGGAGGGCCTGTCACGGTCACGAGCCCCGATGCGACGCGATTCTTCATGACGATCCCCGAAGCCGTGCATCTCGTGCTTCAGGCCGGGACGATGGGAGAAGGAGGTGAGGTCTTCATCCTTGACATGGGCGAGCCCGTTCGGATCATCGATCTGGCCCGGGACCTGATCCGGCTCAGCGGACACGAAGAAGGAAGCGACATCGCGATCGTCTACTCCGGGCTGAAGCCGGGGGAAAAACTGCACGAGGAGCTCTTCCGCGAATCCGAACGAGTTGAACGCTCCGCCCACCCCAAGATCTTCGTCAGTCGGAACGCCCGGGTGGCGCCGCGGGAGGAATCCTCCCGGCTATCGGATGACGTCGCCGCGCTCCTCTTCGCAGCGAACAAAGGAATGGAATCCGAATTGCGCGATATACTCAGAAGAATTGTCCCGGAGTCCAGTCCCGCCCTTCACGGTGATGTCCCACTCTGATCCATCCCGCAAGCGGGAATCTGGCTGCTCTTCGCCTTCCCGGAGAACTCTCCCCTTCATTGATTATCTGCGCTCTTCTCCCTTCATTCTGAAACGTCCGCGGCCCGCTGCCGCGGAGTCGCCACGAAGAATCACACCCTGCAGAGGCTCCCATGAAGCGTCTCCTTCTCACGCTCTTCCTCGCCGCTGTCTCCAGTGCCCTTTCGCAGGGGCCTGAGTGGCCCGTGCTGAAACATTATGAGAATCAGTTCATTGACAGGATCGCGATGCCCATCGGTGGGATAGGGACCGGAGACATTTCCATAGGCGGGAACGGCGGATGGAAAGACGTGGAGATCATGAACAAGCCGGCCATGGGGTTCTACGGTGCGCCTGTCCCCAAGGAGGCGCCCTGTTTCATGATCTATGCGGAGGACCGGTCCGGGGGAAAATCCGCCAGGGTCCTCACCGGTCCCGTGGCGGTTTCGGAGTATGAGGGGATGCAGGGGAGCACGGCGCCCAACCACGGGATGCCGCGGTTCGCATCGGCCGCATTCGACGCCGCGTACCCGTTTGCCGTGGTGCACCTCGAAGATCCGCACATGCCGGTCTCCGTTCAGGCGAGGGTCTTCAATCCTTTTGTCCCGGGTGACGCGGAGGCGAGCGGGATTCCCGTCGCCGTCATCCGGTACAGGGTGACAAACAAGACTGAGGGAGAGTTGTCGGTCGCCGTGGCGGGCTCGATGGACAATTGTATCGGCATGGATGGCTCAAAAGTCGAATTCAATTCGTTCGACAGGTCGATCGTGCCGACAGGCGCCCGGGGGAACAGGAACGCGTTCAGGCGGACGCCGGCCTTTGCGGGAATTTCGATGACGTCCGACAGCGTCGACAGGAACGCGAGCGCGTGGGGAACGATCGCGCTCACGACCGCCGAGACGGGATGCACGACGACTTACCGGACGGAACTGGATCCGAAGGGCTGGAGCACGAACATCAGCGATCTGTGGAACGACTTTACGGACGACGGCATGTTCCATGACACGACGTTCAGCGAAAAAGTGAACACGCCGGGAGCGGCCCTCTCCGTGAAGTTCGATCTCCCCCCCGGAGGGACAAGGGAAATTCAGTTCCTCCTGACGTGGGATTTCCCGAACAGGAAGAACTGGTCGGACGCGGAAACAGTGGGGAACTACTATGCGACGCTCTACCGCGACGCCTGGGACGTCGCGGAGAAGACCTACCCGCGGCTCCCGGAGCTCGAAAAGAAAACGCTCGCCTTCGTGCGCCTCTTCCTGAACAGCAGTTACCCCGCCGCGGTCAAGGAGGCCGCCCTCTTCAATACGAGCACGCTCCGGTCGCAGACCGTGTTCCGCGCCGNNAACTGCACGCACGTGTGGAACTACGAAGAGGCGACGCCGTTTCTCTTCGGGGATCTTGCAAGGAGGATGAGGGGGGTCGAGTACCACAACGGGCTCGACGACAGCACGGGGCTCATGAGTTTCCGCGTGTCGCTCCCTCCTGACAAGAGCAAGAACTGGAAGGTGGCTGCCGCCGACGGGCAGATGGGGACCGTCATGAAGGTCTACAGGGAGTGGCAGCTTTCCGGGGACGACGCCTTTCTGCGCGATCTCTGGCCGGGCGTGAAGAAGGCGGTCGCGTTCGCCTGGATACCCGGTGGATGGGACGCCGATACGGACGGCGTCATGGAAGGTTGCCAGCACAACACGATGGACATAGAATACTTCGGCCCGAATCCCGAAATCGAGTTCTGGTACCTGGGTGCGCTGAAGGCGGCCTCCGTCATGGCGTCGCATCTGAACGACACGGCGTTTGCGCGGGTGTGCCGGGTGTTGTTCGAACGGGGGAGCGCATGGACCGACGCCAATCTTTTCAACGGGAAGTACTACATCCAGAAAATCCGGCCGGTTGCAGGCAAGGGGTCGATCGCCGCGGGAACGTATGCGGGGTACGGTGCCAGGGATTTCTCAGATCCCGATTACCAGATCGGCGAAGGGTGCCTCGTCGATCAACTCGTCGGCCAGAACATGGCGCATGTCTGCGGCCTGGGGTACCTGGCGAACCCGGCCCATGTCAGGAGCGCGCTTGAGAGCATAGTGAAATTCAACTCGGTGAGGGCCTTCGGCGAGCGGTTCAACAACATGCGCACGTACGTCATGGGGGACGAGCCGGGCCTCGTCATCACGGCATATCCCGATCCGGCAAAGACCCCGAAGACCCCGCTGTCGTACGGCAGTGAGGCGTGGACCGGTCTTGAATATACTGCGGCCTCCGGCATGATCTACGAAGGGATGACGGAGGAGGCTTTCCGTGTCGTTGCGAACGTCCGGAACCGGTTCGACGGCATGAAACGAAATCCGTTTAATGAGGTGGAATGCGGAAATCACTATGCGCGCGCCATGGCGAGCTGGTCGGCGGTTCTGGCGCTGAGCGGCTTTCACTATTCCGCGGTCGACGGTTCGTTTGCCGTCACGTCCGCCCCGGGGAGGTACTTCTGGTCGAACGGCTCGGGCTGGGGAGGCGCCGTTGTGCGCAGGAGGCCCGGCGGCGGGGCGCGCATCACTGTCAGCGTGGAGTTCGGCCGTCTGGTGCTGAACACCGTGGGTGTGGAGGGCGCCCGCCCTTTCCGGCTCCCCGCCTCGCGCACGCTCGGCGAGGGCGAATCCGTGGAGTTCAACGTCCCCGGTGCCTGACCGCCGGGGGGGGGGGCGGTCGTCCGGTGGGCAAATACAGGTTGCTGTGCTTACCTGCCTTATGAATTAAGGCAAATGCTTGTATTTGTCTTATGAAGGTTGCTCATTGAAGCATGAAAGAGAACCCCCCTCTTTCTCGTTCAGGAAGTTCCCCGAATTTCAACAGCAGCAGCAATGAACGTGATCGCAGCCGGCGTGCGCCGGAACGCGAGGATCGTGGTCAAGATCGGGACGAATCTTATCACCGACCGTCTTGCCGGGCTGAACCTCGAGCGCATCAATTCCCTCGCAAGAGGGGTTTCTCTTCTCCGGACTTCCGGGCACGGCGTCGTTGTCGTCAGCTCCGGCGCGATAGGAGCGGGGGCGGCCGCGCGCCGGCTCAAAGAGCGGCCGCGTTCGATGGCGGAAAAACAGGCCACCGCGGCGATCGGCCAGCCAATTCTCATGGAAGCGTACGAGGCGGCATTCCGCCGGCACGCGCTGACGGTCGCCCAGATACTCCTGACGAGGGAGGACTTCGCGATCAGGGGAAGGTATCTGAACGCGAGAAATACAATCGCCGTGCTTCTGGAAAACGGCGTCGTCCCGGTCATCAATGAAAACGACACGGTTGCCGTCGAAGAGATACGGCTCGGTGACAACGACACGCTCTCCGCCATGGTGGCGAATCTGATAGGGGCGGATCTCCTGATCATCCTGAGCGACATCGACGGGTTTTACACGGATGATCCGTCCCGCAACCCGCGGGCGGAATTTGTCCCCGTCGTGGAAGCGATCACGCCGAAGATTGAGCGGCAGGCAAGGAAGACCGGAGGGGAATCCGGGACGGGCGGAATGGCCACGAAAATCCAGGCGGCGAAACGATGCATGTCGGCAGGGATAGCGATGATCATTGCGAACGGCGGCAACCCCCGCATCCTCCAGGAGATTGTCTCCGGCGGGTACCGGGGGACGTTGTTCCTTCCGTCCGCGGCCCGGCTGAGCGTGAAAAAGAAGTGGATCGGATTCGTGTCTCATCCGAGAGGGTCTGTCAGGATCGACGCGGGGGCGGAAGCCGCCCTTACGCTTCACCGGAAGAGCCTCCTCCCGTCGGGGGTTCTGGAGGTGAGCGGCGAATTCGCCGAGAAAGACACGATTGCGGTGCTTGACACCGCGGGGAACGAGATTGCGCGTGGCCTGTGCCGGTTTTCCTCGGCGGATCTCGCAAAGATAAGGGGGAAGAAAACCGGTGATGTGGAGAAAATCCTCGGCCGCCGGTCGGGCGGAGAGGTCATTCACAAGGATTACCTGGTTCTGCTGGGTCGATGACGATGAGCGAGTCTCCGGTTGAAAGCAAGGCGCGCGCCGTCAGGGAAGCGAGCGGTGTGCTGTATGACTCCTCCACTGCCGCGAAGAACCGGCTGCTCCGCGCGATCATGTCGCGGCTCCGGTCGAGAACCCCTGCCGTCCTGGCGGCGAACAGGGATGACGTCGAGCATGCCCGCCGGGGCGGGCTGTCATCCGTCCTCCTCGACCGCCTGAAGCTGGACGAGGAGGGGATCCGGCGGATCCTGCGCGGAGTGCGGGATGTGATCGCGCTTCCCGACCCGGTCGGACGAATACTGGAGACTGTAAGACGCCCGAACGGGCTGAAGATCGAAAAGATGAGCGTCCCCCTCGGGGCCGTGGGGATCATCTATGAAGCAAGGCCGAACGTGACGATCGACGCCCCTGTATTGTGCCTGAAGTCCGGGAATGCGGTCCTCCTGCGCGGCGGATCGGAGGCGTTGAACACGAACAGGGTCCTTGCCGGGACAATCCGGGCGGCCCTCGAAGACGTCGGTCTGCCGCCGGGGAGCGTCGGGTTCATCGACTCCACCGACAGGGAGTCTGTGGCCGAGATGCTCAGGCAGAGGGAGTTCCTTGACGTGATAATTCCGCGCGGAAGCAGCCAGCTGATCGGCTGGGTCAGGGAAAATTCCGCGGTCCCCGTCATCGCCCACGGAGAGGGCAACTGTCATGTCTACGTCGACAGCTCCGCGAACCTTCGCCGCGCGGAGGAGATCGTCTACAATGCGAAGGTGCAGCGCCCCTCGGTGTGCAACGCCGCCGAGAAGCTTCTTGTCCACGAAAAGATCGCAAAGAAGTTTCTCCCCCTCGTTGCGGCAAAACTGAGAAGCGCCGGAGTGGAACTGCGGTGCGACCCCCGGGCGCTCGCGTTCGTCCCCGGCGGAACGCCTGCCGCGGAATCGGACTGGCGCAGGGAGTATCTCGATCTCATCATCGCGATCAAGATCGTCAGGGATCTCCGTGATGCGATCGATCACATCAACAGGTACGGGTCGCATCACTCCGATGCGATCGTCACGGGGAGCAGGGCGAATGGCGAGCGGTTCCTCCGGTCCGTGGACTCGGCCGCCGTCTACGTGAATGCCTCGACGCGTTTCACCGACGGGTTCGAATTCGGACTCGGCGCGGAGATCGGCATCAGTACGCAGAAGCTTCATGCCCGCGGGCCGATGGGCCTTGCGGAACTGACGACAAGCAAGTTCATCGTGCACGGGACCGGTCAGATCAGGCACTGAGTTTCCCCCCCTCTGGAGGAGCGCTCCTTCCACATGCGACGACTTGAAAAACCCCGGGCGCGCCGGATCGACAGGCGCCTGAGAACGGAGATCCACAGGCTTGGCGAGATACTGGGGAGGGTCCTCAGGGACCAGGAGGGTGATTCCCTGTTCCGGAAGGTCGAGAAACTCCGCAGGCTGACGAAGGCCGGCAGGAATGCGGGGGGAAGGGACCAGAGCGCCAGGATCCGCTCTCTCGTCAACAGGCTCAGCGCAAGGGAGGCCCGGAGCATTGTCCGCGCGTTTCACATCTATTTTCTCCTCGCAAACGCGGCGGATGAAGCATTCCGCATTCGCTCGCGCAGCACCGCGCTGAGGCCGGCCCGCCGTCCGGGGGATGCCCCGCTGGCGCGCGCCGTGGAGACACTCCGGTCCCGCGGCACGCTGCAGGAGTCCCTTCGATCGTTTCTCGCGGACACGCGCATCACGCCGGTGTTTACCGCGCACCCAACGGAGGCGACCCGGCAGACTGTCCTTCGCAAGGTCCGGAGGATAACCGAGCTCCTGATACGGAACGATCCGGAACGGCTCGCGCGCGCGGACGGCGACCGGATCTGGAAGACCGTTGAGGCGGAGGTGACTCTTCTCTGGCAGACGAGCGATCTCCGGTTCAACCGGATTACCGTACGGGATGAAGTGCAGAGGGGGATGTTCTTCTTTGAGAACGTCCTCTACGAGGCAATCCCCGCGCTGTGCCGGTCGTTTGAGGAATCGGTCGGCGATCCGTCGGTGCATGAGCTGTTTCTGCGTCCTCCGTTCACGCTCGGGTCATGGGTCGGCGGTGACCGTGACGGGCATCCGTTTGTGACCCCCGGCGTCACCCGCGAGACCGTCCTGATGCTCAGAAGGTCCCTGCTGGGTCTTTATAGACGGGACGTGGAAGGTCTGTATGAGGTTCTCAGCTCATCGGAAAGGGTGGTCCCCGTCCCGCCGTCTTTCTCCCGATGGATCGGGAGACACAGGCGCCTGCTGGCGGACGGGCCGTCGGCCCGCAATGAGCCATCCGAGTCGTACAGGCGTGCACTCAGGATCATACACGCCCGGCTCGCGCTCACCGAGGGGGGAGAGCCGGGCGGCTACGCCTCGAGCAGGGATTTTGGCGCCGACCTTCAGCGGATCCGCGAGAGCCTCTCGGCAGGGAGGGCCTCGAGCGTCTCCGCCATTTACATCGACCCGATTCTACAAAAGGTACAGACGTTCGGGTTTTCGTTCGCCAGGCTTGATGTCAGGCAGAACGCGCGTGTTCTGCGGCAGGCGCTCGACGATCTGCTCCGGGCGGCTGATGTCGAGGGTTCGTTTCTCCGTCTCGCTGAGCCGGAAAAGCAGCGTCTTCTCGCACGCGAAATCGCGGGGAACAGACCTCTCTATCATCCGCGGCTTCGCATCGAAGGGACGGCGGGGAAGGTCCTCGAGGAGTTCGACGTCATCCGCTGGTCGGTGACGGCGAATGATCCCGACTCGATGGGAACGTACATCGTGTCCAACACGGAACAGGTGAGCGATCTCCTGGGAGTACTCCTGCTTGCGAAGGAGGCGGGGCTTGTGACGGTGAGGGACGGGAGCGTGTGCTCGTCGAGAATCGGCATCGTCCCGCTTTTTGAGACTGTGGATGACCTGGAGAAGTCTCCCGCCATCATGCGGGCGCTGTATCTCCAGAGTCTCTACCGCGCGCACCTGAATCTGCGCGGGGACCACCAGGAGATCATGATCGGGTATTCGGACAGCAGCAAAGATGCGGGGATCGTCGCTTCCGCCTTCTCGCTGTACAACGCGCAGATATCCCTTCAGGCTCTCGCCGCTTCTCACGGCGTCCGGTTGACGTTTTTCCACGGCAGAGGAGGGAGCACGTCGCGCGGGGGGGGGCCGATGTACGAGTCCATACTCTCCCAGCCGCGGGAAACTCTCGGCGGATCAATCCGGATCACGGAGCAGGGGGAGATGATCTCGGCGAAATACCTCCTTCCGCAGGCGGCTGTATACAGCCTTGAGCTCATGACCGCCGCCATGCTTCTGGGGAAGAGCATCCCGATCCGTCCCGCGGAACTCGCCGCCAGGAAGCGCCACATGGCGCTCTTCGCGGGGATCGCGCAGCGTTCGATGGCGGCGTACAGATCGCTCATCCATGGTCCCGGGTTCTGGGCCTATTTTCGTGATGTGACGCCGATAGACGTCATCGAACAGATAGAAATAGGATCCCGGCCCGCGTCAAGGACGACGAAGCCTTCGTTTGCCTCGCTCCGTGCCATACCATGGGTGTTCGCATGGACGCAGAACCGGCAGGCGGTCACCGGGTGGTACGGCTTCGGCTCCGCGGTGCGCGGGAGCGTTGATGCGGGGGAAATCCGTTGGAAGGATCTTCAATCGATGTACAGGACATGGAAGTTCTTCCGGTCCCTTGTGGACAATGTGGAGATGATTCTCCAGAAAACGGACATGGCCATAGGCGGCCTCTACCTGGAATGCGCGCATGACCGGGAGGCGGCCTCCCGCATATTCTCCCGGATCAAGGCGGAGTATGACGCAACGCTCAGCGCGGTTCTGAAGATTAAAATGAACAGGACGCTCCTTGAAAGCGACATGCCGCTCCGGCAGTCCCTGCTTCTGCGTAACGCGTACATGGACCCCATCAGTTATATTCAGGTCCGCTTCATCCGGCGTTTCAGGAATCCCCGCATGTCGGGGACTCTCAGGAGGGACACGCTTTCCGTCCTCAGATCCACGGTGAACGGTATCTCGGCGGGGATGAGAAACACGGGATAAGCCATCGTGCGATAAAGGGCCGGGGCGATGGACATGAATGGCCTGGGGATATCCGCTTCTCCCGCTATTCTTTCTCCGCGGTCACACCGTTGTCGGCCGTACCTTCGAGAACCTTCACGAACGCCACGCTGTCGCTTTTCAGGCTGAGGACTTTAACCCTCCCGAGTACCGGTCTCGGCCTGCCGTGCCCCTGTGGGGGTATTGCGCCGACGACGCGATAGATCTCCCCTTCATGAATGGGAGTCCCCGCCGGAAACGTGATATAC
>PMJQ01000237.1 GCA_003157485.1 Ignavibacteriota bacterium | reverse complement strand
CCCCGGTCCGCACGACAGCGATTATCTCTTTGCGGACTTCATCTCCATGATGAAATCGGGCGCGCCCGCCAGAGGCTCTCTGGCGGCCACTATCAGGTAACCCTCTCCGCTATGGGATCAGGGTATCAGAAACTTCCCCCGTATTACGACCGGTGGCAGAAAAGCTACGGGAAGGATTTCAGCTCGCTGATTTTCCCCCGACTGCTGGCGTCCGTCCGTGCGCACAGGGTCGGGGGAAGGACGATGGTGGACGTTGCGTGCGGGACGGGGACGCTTGCCCTCCTCATGGCGCGCCGCGGGTGGGAGGTCTACGGTGTTGACGGCTCCGAAGGGATGCTCGCGCAGGCGTCGGAGAAACTCTCCGGGAAGTCTCTTCCCGTCGCATTCATCCGGCAGGATATGCGCGAGCTCTCGCTCCCGCGGCCTGTCCACCTGGCGACTTCATTTTTTGACAGCCTGAACCACCTTCTGACTGCCGCTGACCTGGAAGAGGCCATCTGCCGAGTCCGCCGCTCTCTCCTCCCCGGGGGCTGGTTCATATTCGACACAAGCACCGAGCGCTGCTTCACGTCCCTCTGGACGAAATCGGAGACGTTTCAGGAAAGCGACTTCTCGATAATCCTGGACAACGCGTATGACAGGGCGCTCAGGTCTGCCGTCTGCAACGTCACGCTGAACGTTGCGAGGAACGGGGGGACGGAGCGCCTGACCGAGACTGTGAGGGAGAGATTTTACACGGCGGAGGAGGTCTCGGGCATCCTCGCCCGGGAGTCGTTTGCGGTGCGGGAGTGCCAGGATTTCAATTTCACGTCGAACCCGGCGGTGGGAAAACTCAAGACCTGGTGGGTTGCCGAAGCCGTCTGAGCGTGCGTGAGGGGGTCACTCCGTCCGCTTCAGCGCCACGATCGTGATGTCGTCCGCCTGGGGCGCCCCCGCGGCGTGCGCGCGCACCGCCGCGATGAGTGCCTCTTTGAGCTCTTCGGGATCCCCCCCGTGGTACTGCAGAAGGACGTTCCGTATCGGTTCTTCCCCGAGCTGTTCCCCTGCGGGATCCATGGCCTCCGAAACGCCGTCCGAGAAAATGAGGACGAGGTCCCCCGGCGCGAGCATGACCGTCTCCTGTGCGTAGGGATAATCCTCCAGTATGCCGAGGACGGTCCCTCCGGCCGTCAGGCGGCTCATCTCTCCGCCCGAACGGACAAGGAACGGCCGTTCGTGCCCGGCGTTGCAGCACGTCAGCGATCCGGTGGAGGGATCGAGAAGCGCGTAGAATAGCGTGACGAACTTCTCGTTTCCCGTGTTTTGGAAGAGGAGCATGTTCGACCGCCTAACGCATTCCGACGCGGGGGCGGCAGTGAACGCCTGGTCGCGCAGCGTCGCCTGGACGTTCGCCATAAGCAGAGACGCGGCGAGTCCTTTCCCCGAAACGTCTCCCAGGCAGACGGCAAGCTGCCCCGGCTCCTTCGCCGTAAAGTCATACAGGTCGCCCCCCACCTCGCGGGCCGGAATCGTGACGGCGGCGAACCGGTATCCCGCCACCTCCGGCACGCGCTTCGGAATAAGCGTCATCTGCACCTCCCGGGCGGCCTGGAGGTCCTTTTCCATTGCGATCTTCTGGCGTTCCTGTTCGTACAGCCGCGCGTTTTCCACGGCCATCGCCGCATGGACAGAGAGCGCTTCGAGGACGCTCTCGTCGTCCGCGGTGAACGTCCCCGTCCGCTTGTTGAGTATCTGGAAGACCCCCGCGATCTGCCCGGCCCTGTTCTTCATGGGCATGCAGAGGATCGACCGCGTCCGGTATCCGGTGACCTTGTCGATTTCCGGATTGAACCGCGTGTCGAAGTAGGCGTCCGGTATGTTGAGCGTGTCGCCTGTCGCCGCGACGTACCCGGCGATGCCGCTCCCGGTCGGCATCCTGATTTCGATCCGTTCCCCTCCCTTGAGAACGCGCGACCAGAGTTCCTTCCTCTCCCCGTCGAGGAGATAGACCGTCCCCCTGTCCCCGTCCACGAGACCGAGGGCGGTTTCCAGGATGACGCCGAGAAGCTTGTCGAGATCCAGCGTCGAGTTCAGTGCCTTTGCCGCCTCGATGACGAGCTTCAGCCGGCCGATCTCCTTTTCCGACTCCCCCGCGCGCCGCTCGAGCTCGGACACGAACTGGTTGTCGACCGTCCGGAGCCGGATGCTGAGAACCTGAAGAAGCCGGTAGGCGAGTGCCGGGGTCCTCCGGAGATGCTTTTCGAACACGGGACGGGGGAGGGAACAGACGACGCACTCGTCAACGGCGGTCACGCGCGCGGCACGTGGCCTCCCATCGATGAGCTCGAGTTCGCCGAAGAAATCACCCGTATGAAGGAGCGCCAGGACTGTTTCGTGCCCCTGCCTGTCCCGTTTGGAAATCCGCACGCGCCCGTTCGCGATGAGATAGAGCGAATCCCCCTCCTCCTGGTCTTCGAGTATGATCTCCCCCGGGGCGTACCGCCGTTCCGTGAGCTCGGGACCGAGCGCGGCAAACTCCCCGTCAGAGAGAACTTCGGTGAGCACGTTGTGGCGGAGCCGTTCAAATCGCTGTGAAGGCGGGGTCATCGTTCCTTTTCACGCTCTGTCTGCAAATCCGGATCAATGTATCGACGGTGGGGGGCAAAGTCAAGGAAACGACCCGATTCACGAGTATTCGTCCCTTCGCATCGTCTGGTTGGAGTCCCGCACGAATCCGAGCGCTCCCAGCGCCGCGCCCAGCGGACTTTCGGCGGGGCGGACGTCATCACAGTATTCGACGATGATCTCCCTGAAAGGCCTTACCGGGCCCGGGAGCTTCATGAGTCCGATGAAGAGTTCAAGCCCCTCGCGCACGGTCTCAGGCTTCGGGTTGCCGATCGAGCGGATCCGCGTGCCGGCGGATTCGAAGAGGAGGAACGGCCTCCCTCCTTCGAACGCGATGTACGCTGAGGCGGTGCGCGGTGCACGGAGCGGCGGTCCGCCTTTCTCTCCGGGCGGGATGTCGAACCCGGGCCCGTAAGGGTTCGCCGGGTCGCACGCGTTGAGAAGCACAACGCCCGGGCGGGAGCGTTCGGAGCGGATCTTCCGCAGCTCCTCGACGGCCGGAGGGAGGGCGAACTGCATCCCGGAGAGTCCCTCGATGAAGTACCCCCGCCGGATCTCTCCTTTCAGCTCCATGCGGGCGAGCTCCTGTGCAATCATCCCCCAGGGGAGAAGATCCTCCCGTCTGTGGAACTCGCGCGCCACGATCCCGTACCGCTCGAGAAGGAGTCCCGCCTGCGCCCGCGCGCGCTCTTCGGGCCCCGGAGGATCCCCCATCAGCCCCGGCGAGCGGACGAGCGACCATCGTCCCGTCCATCCGGGCACCTCGCGCAGGGCCCGGCGCGCCGCCTGCATGATCCGCCCTCTTTGCGGCGCGCGCCGGGGATTCACGATCTCGATCCGTTCATAATGTCCGGGTTCATCGGAGCGGGCAGGCCGGCGCACCGCGGTCACTTCGGCAAACACGTCGTTGGTGACGATGCCGTTCCAGAAGAGCTCCGCGATCCCTCCGTTCATCCCCTCGAGCGAGAGCCCCGTCCCCTCGCGGATATCGCTGAAGAACGAGGCGCCGCTTGTCCGGATGTACTCCAGTATCCGGCGCGCCGGTTCCCGAAGCCGGCCTCCGGCGTCGCCTCCCTCTGCGCCCCGGCCGGTTCCGGGCTCCATCATATAAAGTCCGCCGTTCCCCCTGAATATGAACCGTATCCGTCCCGGTCCGCTCCCGACCCACGCACCGTATCCCCCCGAGGTGAATCGCGTCAGATCGTCCGACGTGATGTTGCTGACGCGCGCCCGGAGTATGTCCCGCTCCCACACCTCCGCAGGGAGCGGAAGTCCTTCAAGCCTCCCCAGTGCCGACGCGATGTCGATCCCCTTCCCTGCGCCGCGCACCCCCTGCCACCGGAAAAGGAACGATGCGAATTCAGCGGGAGCAGAGGGGGTGATCTCGTGCCGGAGGAGGGAAATCGTCTGCCTGTGTATGTTTTCCAGCGTTCGCCTGTAACACCACTCCTGGTCCCCGCCCGGGGCGGTGAATTTCCCCCTGACCACGTCCTTCGAGTCCGCCAGTGCGGCGGCGGTGCGTTCCGCATGAGCGGCGCCTGCGCCGAATCTCCTCCCTATCTCAGCGCTCGTGAGGGGTCCGTGGTTCTGCACGTACCTCCGAATGAGGAACGCGGCGCTCCGCGCGGAATCGAGCGACGCGTAGAGTTCCCGCTCCTCCGCCGCAATCCACCGCGGGCCGTCAGCGAACGGGAGAGACACGATCCGTCCGTCGTCCTTGAGCACACGGAGCATCGCGAGATGATCGCCGTCGCAGCGCGCGCGCACCTCTTCGCCGCTCAGGTCACCGATCCGCAGGAATATCTCCATGAGCTCTTCGGGGGAACGCGCCCGCGTCCCTTCCGCGCGGTGCTGCAGCCGGGCGTCGACCGCCTCGACTGCCTCCGGGCGCACGAGAGACGAGAGCGTGTCCTGATCGATGATCTCCCCGAGGATCTCCCTGTTGACCGCCAGGTACTGGCTCAGACGGTCCTCGCGCGGCTGGTCGCTCTGGTACATATACACCGCGATGAAATCGAATATCAGGCTCGCGGCGAAGGGGGAGGGGATCTCGGTTGCCGTGTGCGCGACGGCGATCGTGCCGCTCTCGATCCCCCGGAGAATCTCCGCGAAGTGCCCGAAATCCAGAACGTCGTGGAGTATCTCCCGCACGGTTTCGATGACGATCGGAAAGTCGTCATACCTGCGTGCGATCTGGAGAATGTCGGCGGCGCGAAGGCGCTGGAGCCACAGGGGGGTCCTTTTCCCCGGGGCAGGCCTCGGCATCAGGAGCGCACGGGAGGCGTTCTGCCGGAACTGCCCGCCGAAGAGGGGAGAGGCGAGGACTTCGTCAAGGACTTCGGTGCGGGCCGCCTCAGCGGCGATCCCGGCGAATATGTCCGGGGGGAGGGAGTCGGCGTCCGCCGAGCGGAGGAGTATCCCGTCGTCGTTGTACAGCATCTGGGGCTCGATTCCCGTGAGGTCTTGCAGCCGTCGCGCGGCAAAGAGCCCCAGGAGGCCGTTCACCCTCCGTCCGAACGAGGAGTGGATGACGAGGCGGGGATCGCCTATCTCGTCGCGGAACGATTCCACGAGTATCAGCCTGTCGTGGGGAATGATGCCGGTCGAGTCCCTCTGCCTCTGAAAATAGTCCCGTATGTTCCATGCCGCACGGCTGTCGATCGGATAAGAGTTCCTGAGCCGCTGGAGGCAGTCGGGCGCATCGAGCGACTCCTCCATGGATCTCCTGAACCGGCCGACCTGCACGCCGAGCTCATAGCTCCGCCCGATCCCCTCCCCCTTCCAGAAAGGCATCCGGGCGGGCTGCCCGGGAGCGGGACTCACCGTGATCCGGTTGGCGTCGATCTCCTCGACGCGCCAGACGCTCGAACCCAGTATGAACGTATCTCCGTTCCTCGTCTCGTACACGAATTCCTCGTCCACTTCGCCGACCTTGGTCTTCCCGTCCCCCAGGTACACGCCGTAGTATCCGCGGTCTGCGATTGTCCCTCCCCCCGTCACCGCCCGCCGGAGCGTACCGGGAAGGGCGCGGAGGATGCCGTTCACCCTGTCCCACGAGACGATCCCCCGGAGCTCGCGCAACGTCCCCTCCGCGTAGCGCCCGGCGATCATCTGGATCACCCCGTCAAAAAGCGCGCGTGAAATGTCCCTGTAGCAGTACGACTGCCGGACGAGCCTGTAGAGCCCGTCCACATCCCTCTCCTCCACGCTCACAATGGCGACGATCTGCTGCGCAAGGACGTCGAGGCAGTTTTCCGGAATTGCGCTCTCCTCCACCTCGTGCGCGACGATCCCGCCTGAGACGACAACCGATTCGACGAGGTCCTCCCGGTGCGTGGGAAAAATTCTTCCCTTGCTCGTAGCGGTGACGAGATGACCGGACCGGCCGATTCTCTGCAGGCCGCGGGCGATTCCGCGCGGGGACTGAACCTGTATGACGAGGTCGATGCTCCCGATGTCGATGCCGAGCTCTAGCGAGGAGGTGGCGACGAGCCCCCTGATCTTCCCCTCCTTCAGATCCGATTCCATCTTTTCCCGGGCATCGCGCGACATGCTTCCGTGATACGCCTGGACCAGCGGTTCACCGTCCCCGTTCCCCGGCGCGGGCCGCAGCGCAGCATGGAGGTTTATCGCCGCGGGACCCGCCCCGCGCTCTCCCTGTGCGGCCCCCTCCTCCGGGGGCCCGGCTGCCAGATCGTTCAGCGCCGCGGCGACGCGCTCGGCGAGCCGCCTGTTGTTCACGAATATCAGCGTCGTCCTGTGGAGACGGACAAGCGCGAGGATCTCCGCGAATATGAGAGGCCATACCCCTTCCGGGGTGAGGAGCGAGAAATCCGAAGGTGCGCACTCCACGCGGACGTCCATCGTCTTCCGGTGTCCGGCGTCGATGATGTTCACAGGCCGGGGGACGAATGATCCTCCCTCCGCGCTCAGCCCCCCCAGAAACGCCGCGATCCTCTCCAGAGGCCTCTGTGTCGCGGAGAGACCGATCCTCACGAATTCCTGCTCCGCCGCCTCCTGGAGCCTCTCGAGAGAAAGCGAGAGGTGGACCCCGCGCTTGTTCCCGCAGATGGCGTGGATCTCGTCGACGATGACGTACTGCACGGTGCGGAACATTCCGCGGGCGCGCCCCGATGTCAGCATCAGGTAGAGCGATTCGGGGGTTGTGATAAGTATGTCGGGGGGCTTCCTCAGCATGGCGGCGCGTGCCGTCTGCGGTGTGTCTCCAGTCCTGATTCCCGTCCGGATGGGGGGGAGGTTCAGTCCCGCCTCTTCCGCAGCCCGGCGGATCCCCTCGAGGGGCCCCTCGAGATTTCTTCCGATGTCGTTGTTGAGCGCCTTAAGCGGCGAGATATACAGAATTCTGACGCCTTCCGGGAGCTTCTCACTCAGATGCTGCTCGACGAGGTGGTTGATGGCCCAGAGGAAGGCCGCGAGCGTCTTCCCGGATCCCGTGGGGGCGAGTATGAGCGTGTTCTTCCCGGAGGAGATGCTGGGCCACCCGAGCGTCTGCGGCGGCGTGGGGGAGCCGTATGTGTGCACGAACCAGTCCCGCACGGCGGGATGAAAATCGGCGAGCGTTCCCTGTTGATCCATAACGCGAATCTACCGTAATTCATCCGTTTTTGCAACAAACGAGCGGACCCGGCGTATAGTAATGCGGTACACTTCTCCTCTCCTTTCCGGAGCCTTTCCATGAAAAAGAAAATCATGTTTTCGTCCATCGGCGCCGTGGTTCTCGTGGTGGCCGCGTTCTTCCTCTTCGGCGGTTCGAAAAAGGGGGACGACGCCGCGCTCCCGCGCGTGAAGGTCACGAAGGGGAATATCATCGACAAGGCGCTCGCCGTAGGGACGATCGAGCCGGAGAACGAGATCTCCGTCAAATCGAAAGTCTCCGGCGCCGTCAGCAGGATATTCGCGGACGCAGGGACGTTTGTCAGGGCGGGTCAGCCCCTTCTGGAGGTCCGGCCGGACCCGACCCCGCTCGAGCTCGCGGAAGCCAAGCGTAACCTCCAGCTCGCGCAGGTGGACCTTGACAATGCGGCGAAGGACAAGGTCCGGCAGGAAACGCTCGTTGCGAAGCATCTGATTTCCGACAAGGACTACGAGGACTTCCAGCGGCACTACGAGCAGTCGGAGCTCACCGTGAGCCTGAACCACGAGCGCCTCCAGCTCCTTGAAAGCGGGCGGGTGAGGATCGGCGGGGTGGAGATCGAGTCGATCGTGAAGGCGCCCATCGACGGATTCGTGCTGAAGAAAACGGTGGAGGTCGGAGATCCCGTCACGCCCCTCACGACGTACCAGGAAGGGACGGTCCTCATGAAGATGGCGAACATGGACCGGCTCCTGTTCAAGGGGACAGTTGATGAGATCGACGTCGGGCGCATGAAGGAGGGGATGCCCGCGGAAATCAAGGTCGGTGCGCTCCCGACGGACAAGGTCACGGGAACGCTGACGAAGATCTCGCTGAAGGCGGAGAAGAAGGAGAACGCGACGGTGTTTCCGATCGAGATCGCGATCCCCAGAGCCTCCAACAGCGTGCTGCGCGCGGGATACTCCGCGAACGCGAGCGTGATCATCCGGCACAAGGACAGCGTCCTTGTGATTCCGGAGCGGGTCGTCACGTTCAGGAACGATTCGGCGTTCGTCCGTATCCCCCTGGGTGAGGGGAAGGACGAGGAACGCTATGTCAAGACCGGGCTGAGCGACGCCATCACGATAGAAGTGGCGGAGGGGCTGAAGGAGGGGGACGAGGTGCTCGAAAAGCCGGTCAAGAAAATCGAATAGGACGGCCATGGATTCCCTGCGGACGACAATCACCGAGTTCCTGCGCGACATGAGGGCACAGAAGCTCCGGACGTTCCTGACGATATTCGGCATCGTCTGGGGGACCGTCGCTATCGTCGTCCTGCTCGCCTTCGGCATGGGATTCAAACGCCAGCTCGCCATCAATATGCACGGGATTGGCGAAAGCGTGGCGATCATGTTCCCCGGGCGGACGACGAAGCCGTTCGAGGGGTTCGGGACCGGCCGCCCGGTCAGTTTTCTCGAAGACGACGCCCGCCTCCTCGGGACGCAGGTGCCGGGGATCGGGCGCGTGAGTCCGGAGTATTCCGCGGGGGATGCGCAGGTCCGTGTAGGCGAGAACATCACAAACACGCTTGTCTCGGGCATTTACCCCGTCTATGCCGAGATGCGGAGCATCATCCCCGAGCCGGCGGGGAGGTTCATCGACGACGTCGACATGAAGGACCGGAAGCGGGTGGCGCTTATCGGTGACGAGGTGAAGCGTATCCTGTTCGGTGAAGGGGAAGCGGTGGGGAAGATCGTCATGGTTGACAACGTTCCCTTCCTCGTGGTGGGTGTGATGCAGAAGAAGACGCAGAGCTCGTCGTACAACCGGCGGGACCAGGACAGGGTCTTCATCCCTGCGTCGACGTTCGCCTCCGTTTTCGGCGCCGTTCACGTGAACAACATCATCTATACTCCGAAGGACCCGCGCCAGGCCGAACAGGTGCAGGACCAGGTCCGTACGATCCTGGGGAAGAAATACAGGTTCGACCCGACCGACAGGGACGCCGTGTGGATCTGGGACACGTCGATGTTTGACAAGTTCATATTCTATTTCTTCCTGGCGTTTAATCTGTTCATGGGGCTTATCGGCAGCTTCACGCTCGGGGTGGGGGGGATAGGAGTCGCCAACATCATGTACATCGTCGTCCAGGAGCGCGTCAAGGAGATCGGCGTCCGGCGCGCGGTGGGTGCAAGGCGGAGCTCGATCCTCTCCCAGTTCTTTGCCGAGACGTTTTTCATAATCGCTATCGGCTCGATGATAGGCTTTCTGATTGCATGGGGGATCACAATCGTGATGCGGTACATCCCGATAACGGAATATGTCGGGACCCCGGAGATCTCCGTGACGGTTGCGCTTGCGACGGTCTTCGTCCTTGCGATGATCGGGCTCGCGGCGGGACTCTTCCCGGCCCGCCGCGCGGCGAATCTGAACGTTGTCGAATGCCTGCGCTCCTGACAGCGCTTCGCGCGGCCCGCCGCGCGGCGAATCTGAACGTTGTCGAATGCCTGCGCTCCTGACAGCGCTTCGCGCGGCCCGCGTGAACGTCGTTGAATGTTTGCGGTCCTGACCGTGCACCGAGCGGCTCGGCCGGCAAACCACTGAAGGGAAACGCTGAGAACTATGTGGCTCGAACTCCTCCGTGAATTTTTCCAGGACATGAAAGCCCAGCGCACGCGGGCATTCCTGACGATCCTCGCGATCACGTGGGGAACCGTCGCCGTTGTCCTCCTCATGTCGTTCGGGGAAGGGCTGGGGATCCAGATGGAGGCCGGCCTCATGAACGCAGGCAACAGGATCATGATCCTCTACGGCGGGGAGACCGGGAAGCAGTATGAGGGGATGGCAAAGGGGCGGAAGATCCGGCTCCTGGAGGAAGACGCGCTCCTTCTCCGCCAGGCAATCCCCGGCATCGCGATGATAAGCCCCCAGTACAGGACCAATGTGAGCCTGACCCGGGGGAAGTTCACGACGACGACCGAGTGCGAGGGGGTCAACCCGATGTTCGAAGAGATGCGGCGGATGTACCCCGCTTCGGGAGGGCGGTTCCTCGATGAAATGGACCTCATCCAGCAGCGCCGATCGCTTGTCCTGGGGGGGAAGATCGCAGAGGACATATTCGGCAAAGAAGACCCGGTGGGACAGACACTCACGTTCGACGGGGTCCCGTTCACTGTTGTCGGCGTTCTCCAGAGAAAGCTCCAGACGGCGATGAACAACGGTCCAGACGACGAGAGGGCGATCATCCCGTATTCCACGTTCCGCACGATGTACGGGAACGAGCACGTCAACTCGATCGTCGTCCGTCCCACCGATCCTTCGCGCCAGAAGGAATTGAAGGAGGAGATATTCCGCGTCCTGGGGCGCAAGTACAAGTTTGATCCCACGGATGACCGGACGCTGTTCATCTGGGATTTCATCGAGGCGGAGAAGATCGGGGAAAAAATCGCCCTTGGCGTGACGATATTTCTCGGATCGGTGGGGCTCCTCACGCTTCTCATCGCCGGCGTCGGCGTCGCGAACGTCATGTATGTCGTCGTCAAAGAACGGACGCATGACATCGGGGTCAAGATGGCGCTGGGCGCCCGCAAGAGCTACATCCACGCGCAGATCGTGTTCGAGGCTCTCTTCCTGTCGTTCCTCGGCGGGGGGATAGGGACGCTGATCTCGGTCGCCGTCATCGGTGCGGTCAGGCTGATCCCCGCGAGCGGTCCGATGCAGTTCCTCGGGCGGCCGGTTCTCTCCCCCGCGATCATTCTCCTCACGGCCGGGATACTCGCGGCGATCGGTCTTCTCGCCGGCTTCTTCCCCGCCCGGCGGGCGGCGTCCGTCGACCCTGTCGAGTCGCTCCGCTACGAATAGTCCGCTCACCGGGGGAGCACGCACTCCCCCCCCGGTCCTCCCCCTGCTGTGTCTACTGCCTGAATTTGATTCGCTCGATTCACCTTCGTACATTGACAACCTGCGCCATGCCACTATACACGGTTTTTGAAGGGAGAATGGAATGAAGCGCCTGATGCTGTGCGTCCTGCTCCTCATCGTCGCAATGAGTCTCGCCCCCTTTCGTGCGCGTTCGCAGGCGGGTGCGGCGGGCGCACGGACGGCGGAATACGTCCCGGCCGCCCGTTTCGATCCAGCGCGCGATGCAGCGGCTGATATCCGCGGCGGGGTCGCCGAGGCCCGCCGCACGGGACGCCGCGTGCTTCTTGACGTGGGGGGAGAGTGGTGCATCTGGTGCCGGAGGCTCGATACGCTTTTCACCGTCCACACCGAGCTTGAGAAGTTCAGGGAGGCGCATTTCGTGGTTGTGAAAGTGAACTGGAGCCCGGAGAATAAAAATGAGAGCGTGCTTTCCCGCTATCCCCCCGTCAGGGGCTATCCGCATCTGTTTGTTCTCGAAAACGACGGTACGCTTCTGTATTCCGAGGACACCGGAGAGCTTGAAAAGGGGAAAGGGCATGACCCGGACAGAGTGATGGCGTTTCTGAGGGCATGGGCCCCGAAAGACTGACGTGTACGGCCCGGGACGAAGAACCGGGATGCGCCGTTCGTTGTTGTAGAGTTGACCGGCTCCGGCGGGGCCGGTGACCGCGGAGTGGAAATTCACAACAGGAGGAGTACCGATGCGAGGGATTCGAGGTGCAGGAATCGTTCTGGCGATTGCGCTGTTGACCGCTCCGGCGGCCCCCGGTCAGGGAAAGGAGGCGGCGCCCAATTTCAAACTGAAGAACGCGGCGGGAAAGGCGGTGGAGCTTTCGAAACTCAACGGAAAGCTCGTCGTCGTGAATTTCTGGGCGACGTGGTGCGGGCCGTGCGTCGGCGAGATGAAGTACCTGCAGGCGGCGCACGACAGCCTTGCCTCGCGCGGCCTCGAGATCCTCAGCGTGTCGCTGGACCGGACCCCGGCCGATGTCCGCCGGTTCCGCACCGGTGCGTGGAAGATGCCGTGGCTCCAAGCCTATGTGTCCGGCGCGTCGGGCGATCCGCAGATGCGGGATCTGGAGATCACGATCTTGCCGCGCACCATGTTGATCGGCCGGGATGGCAAGATTCTGGCCGTGGACGAGGAGCTGCGGGGCGACGCGCTGCTGCCCACCCTGCGGCACGCCCTGGAGGGCCAGGAAGGCCGGTGAGGCGGTCGCGGGAATGCCGACTGCGTGGCTCCCAGTTGCAGATGACGCCTCCCTAACGCCCCGGCTCCAGCTTTCGGAGTCCACGAGGAGGGACTATGCGTTTTCGGTTCGCCATCGCGGCAGTCGCGGCCTTCCTGGCAACTCCAGTCGCTCTTCCAGCCCAGGCACACGCGCCCGGGGTGACCGTCATCACCGGCACTCTGCTCGGTGCCGACGGCACGCCGATGAAGCTGGCCCACGTGCATCTGCTGAACTCTCGAGGCTCCGGACTCGTGGCCCGCGCCCAAGTGGAGCCCGACGGGCGGTTCGCCCTTGCCACCGTGCGCACCGGCATNNTGGGCGACGTGGTGCGGGCCGTGCCGCGCGGAGATTCCGGGTATGCTCGACGTTTATGAGAAGTACAGGGGGAAAGGGCTTGAGATCGTCGGCATTTCCGTCGATCAGGACGGCTGGGATGTGATAACGCCGTTCGTCAAAAAACTCAACATCACGTACCCCGTGGTTCTCGGGAACGGGGAGGTGACGGACGCGTACGGCGGGATCGATGCGATTCCGACGACGTTTTTTGTCGACAGGAACGGGCGGGTCCTCCAGCGACACGTCGGGTACATGTCGAAGGATGATTTCGAGAAGGCGGTGCGGAGCTTCCTCTGAGCGTTCCGTTCGCCCAGGCGCTTCTCATGCGCCCTCCGTGCAGGCCTGCGGAGGGCGTTTTTTAATCCCACAGGCGCGAGTACTTCCGCAGATCCGCCGCCGCGGCGGAGTCGCCGGGCGCTGCGCGCACGAGCCGCCGGAGAGCGGCGAGTGCAGGCGCGTGCCGCTCCTTTCTGATGTACACACCGGCAAGGAGGCGGAGCGCGTCGGGGTCTTCTCCATCCCGGAGCGCCTTCACCGCCTGGTCAATCCCCATCTCGTAGAGCCCCATCGAAGCGTACTGCTGTCCGATGGCGATCTCAAGCTTCCCGTTCTTTCCCGGAGATCGGAGCGAGTCGATGCAGGCCATGATCGACCGGAGCGAGCCGGTCAGAGGGTCCGTTGGCCTGGCGCGTTCGGCGAGCTTCACTCCCTCCCGTGCCCCCGCGGTGTCTCCGAGAGCGAGCGAGAATACCGCTCCGAACGCCTCCCCGGAAAAATACCCCGGGTCCAGCCTGAGCGCTTCGCGGAGCATCGTGACCCCCTGTGTGCGGAATCCGAGTATCCAGTAGCTCATCGCGGCCTCCTGGTACTTTGCCGCCTTCTCTTCGCCGGGGGGGGCCGCCGCGGCATCTCTGAGGAGAGCGATGATGTTCTCGTGCACCTGCGCCTGGCGGAGGTATGCGGCTGACTGGGGGATTGTGCGGAAGCAGGCGAAGAGCACCGCGGCCGTGTCGAGGTCCATGTCGAACTCGCGCGCGATCGCTTCGTAGAACAGCGAAGAGGTCTCCGCTCCCGGCACGCGTTCCATCGCACGGAATGTGGCCAGGGCCTGTTTTTCACCCCCGTAGGCGAGCGCATAGACTCCCTGGAGGAACGCCGCTTCGACCGCGCCATAGCCTCCCGGAGGTGCGACGAGAGACGGCTGGCGGATGTCCGCTTTCTCCCCGACCCGGTAGACGCGCACGTCCCCGAACGCGAAGACGGGGGTGAACGTATGCCGCAGGGAGAGCGCCATCTGTAGCGCAAAATCGGGGATCTGGTGCGCCTGGAGTTCGCACACGAGATAGCGTATCCCGTAATCCCGGATCCTGTTGTCGAACTCCTCCATAGGAATGAGCGGGTTGAGCACAAGGAGCGGCCTCCCCTCAAGCCAGAGGGCGGGGGCCTTGATCTTTGAACCGACGACTGTCCCGCGGGGGGACTCGGCCGCGATCCACGCCGCCGCCCGGCGGGGGATGAGCATGAGTTCGTCCGGATAAGGGTCGTTCTTCGCGTGGAGAGACACGAATTCCTCCGGGTTGCTGCGGTATGCCAGATTCGTTAAAGTCACGTTCCGGATCCACGCCAGGTCCGGCACGGCCAGAAGCAGAATGAGCGCCGTGAGCGTCGCCCTCCACAGCAGGCCGTTCCCTGTCCGTTCCAGAAGTCCGAATGCCTCCACAAGGCCTGCAGCTGCTCCCCAGAGGAGGAGGAGGATGGCGGGGAAGAGGAAGCGGATGTCCGACACGGGATACAGCGCGATGATGGCACCATAGGCCGGGATGAGCGCTGCAAGGAAGGGTCCCTGGACGCGGTCACGGGCGATGCGGCGCGCCCCGAGTGTGACGGGGATGGCTGAGACGAGCGCAATGGGCCAGCGGGCCGCTGAGGTGAACGAGAGAACCGCACGGAGCACCGGGTCCGTGGAATCCGTCACGCTGTACGTCCAGTCGGTGTTGAATGGCGCCGTGAGAATCGAGAGGAGCGCCCCACCGTAAAATCTCGCGCTCCGCGAGAGCCGCGCGGCGGCCTCCGCGAGCGGGGAGGCCGCGGACTCCGTGTAGACGTGGGAGAAGAAGAGCGACAGGTTCCTCAGTCCGGGATTCTCCGCGCGGGCGACTACGATCTCGTTCCTCACGTACCAGAGCCCGTACGCGAGCGATACGGTGATCAGAAGGAGGAGGAGAACCCGTGTGCGGCCGCGGATGAGTAGGATGGTCCCCGCGGCGAACACGAGCGCGATCCCGACCTCGCGGAGAAACACCGAGGCCGTGAGCGCCGCAATCAGATACAGCGTCCCCCCCCCGACGGCCTCGTGCGGCGAAAGAAGGCGTTCGAGGAGCAGCATCACGATCACGCAGCAGGCGGCGAACGGGATGTCGGAAAGGACCTGCGTCGAATAGAGGACAAACAGGGGATTGACCGCAAGGAACAGCGCCGCGCCGAGGGCCGCCCCTGCAGGGAGCTTCCGCGAGAGGAACAGCTGGAATGCAGCGAGCGTCACGACGCCGGCAAGCATCGTCACGAGCTTCGCCGCAGGGATGCTCAGGGGGAACGCCAGCGCGGCCGGGGCGAGGAGCAGGGGATAGAGAGGGGCGTTGAAGACGTACCGCTCAGGCTCCGGCCCCATGCTGTTCCTGAATCCTTCGAGACGCGAGAGGGAATGGGCCCAGCCGAGGTAGTTCACGCTGTCCGGGCTGTAGAGCATCGTCTCGTTGAGGCAGAGCGAGCAGATGATTATGAAGACGATGCACGGGAGGGCGGGAGCAGCCCTGCGGAGGAGGGGAAGGGCCCGCCCTGGCGGGCCGCTGGAAGTGTCGTCCATGTCGTGACGCCTGAAAAAAAATCCAGCCGCATTCGCAGCTGGATTTTGGGTCTTCAACGGAACCTGTCAGATCAGCATTTGCTCCATCCGCAGTTATAGCAGACAACGCATCCGCTCACGTGCTCGACGTTCGTCCCGCACTCCGGGCACGTCGTCGAACTCGCCTGCACGCTCCTTGCCGGTCCCTGCGCCGCGTGCGCGGTCTGCGCACCGGCGGCCGGCGCCGGTGCTCTCTTCGCGGCAATGTGTTCCCGGTTCTCGACGTAGTGTTCGATCACCTTGCCGATCGCATCCGGCGTGGAGAGGATCTGCCCTCCGTGCCCGTCCCAGACGGGAGAAGGGCCGGAGATTCCTTTGAGCTGCTTCACGATCTCTCGCGGTTCGATGCCGGAGCGGAGCCCCAGCGAGATCAGCCTGCTGATGGCCTCCGACTGTGCGGCGGCGTTCCCCCCCGCCTTGCCGATTGTCGTGAAGACCTCGCACAGGCCCGTCTCATCCTCGTTGATTGTCACGTAGAGATATCCCTCGCCGGTCTTCATCCGTTCGGTTACCCCCACGGTCATCTGCGGGCGCTGCCGCGGTGAGCGGGCGTGCTTCTCGTCGACACGGCCGGTCTTGGAGACTTCCTGCTTCCGCGCAAACTCTTCGGTCTGGAGTATCCCTTCCCTGCTCCCCTCCCTGTACACCGTGATTCCCTTCAGCCCCGATTTGTAGGCCGTCATGTAGATGTCCGCGACGGTCTCGACGCTCACGTTTTCCGCCAGGTTCACAGTCGACGATATGCTGCTGTCGACGTATTTCTGGATCACCCCCTGCATCTTGACGCGGAAATACGGATCGATCTGGTGCGCGGTGATGACGTGGGGAGGAAGATCCTCGTCGCTGCCGAACATCTGCTTGATGAGCGGATGATACACTTTGTATTCCGAATACGTTTCGCCGTCGTGATTCTTCACCTTCCGGCGGTAGCTCGTGCAGAATATCGGCTCGATCCCCGAGCTTGTCTGGGCGACGATGGATCCTGTCCCCACGGGGGGCATCGTGATGACGGTGCTGTTCCGGATGCCGTTTGCCCTGATGTTGTCCTGGATCTCCTGCGGGAGCCCCTGGACGAACTTGCTCCGGGAATAGCCCTCCCACGAAAAGAGGGGGAAGGGCCCCTTTTCTCGCGCCAGTTCGACGGATGTCGCGTACGACTCGTCCCGGATGGTCCGCATCATCTTCTCGGTCTCGTCGA
This sequence comes from Ignavibacteriota bacterium, assembly GCA_003157485.1. GTDB lineage: Bacteria > Bacteroidota > Ignavibacteria > UBA10030 > UBA6906 > Fen-1273. Next base: position 2,746 of record PMJQ01000237.1, on the reverse strand, counting down.
GCGCTTCCTGGGTATCGTATTTGATCTTCATCATAACAAGCGCGTCCGCCAGCCCGGTGATCCCGAGCCCGATGCGGCGGTCCGAGGCCACCGCTTTCTTGATCTTCTCGAGCGCGTGGTTCTCCATATTGTAATCGATGATGTTGTCCATGAACCGGGTCGCCACCCGGGTCACTTCCGCGAGTTCCTTGTAGTCGAATTTTCCCTGATCGTCGACGAACTTGCTCAGGTTGATGTTCCCCAGGTTGCATGCGGTGTAGGCGGCCAGAGGCTGCTCGCCGCACGGGTTTGTGCTGCTAAGGGGATTGGCGTACTCGACGTTGTGATAGTCCTTCATCGTGTCCCAGAAGATGATCCCGGGCTCGGCCGATGCATGCGCGTTTTTGATGATCTTGAACCAGAGCTCCTTCGCCTTCACCTTCCTGTAACTCTTCCCGTTCCACCGGAGCTCGAAATCCAGGTCGTTCGTGACGGCGTTCATGAACTCGTGCGTGATGAGCACGCTGATGTTCGCATGCTGGACCTTCACCCGCCGCGGGTCGTTCTTTATGGTGATGAACCGCTCGATATCAGGGTGGTCGACGCGCATCGTCAGCATGAGCGCGCCGCGCCGTCCGGCCTGCGACACCGTGTTCGTGCTCTCGCTGAAGAGATTCATGAACGCGGTGGCCCCGGGCGAGTGGTCGATCGTGGCGTTGACGGCGGCCCCTTCTGGGCGCAGGACGGAAAGGTCGGTGCCGACGCCGCCCCCTGTCCGGTAGACCATCGCCGATTCGGTGATGCAGCGGTAAATGCCCTCGAGGCTGTCCTCCTCGATGGGAATCACGTAGCAGTTGGAGAGCGTCGGCCTGCGCCGCGCGTCGACGCGCCCTGCCCCGTGCATGACGCGTCCCCCGGGAACGAACCGGAAATCGAAAAGCAGCTCGAGGAACCGGTTGTACCAGTACTCTTGGTCCTTCTCAACGGAGGCGAGGGCCCTGGCGATCCGGTCCCACATGTGCATCGGTCCCTTCTCGCTGTGCGAGAGGTATTTCGACCGGAGCACGTCGGCGGCCAGATCGTTGTCCTTATAATAGTCGTGGCAATCGAGGGCGAGATCCATGATCGTCTCGTTCATCGCCTTCGATCCCTTGACCGCTCGTACCGCGTTCCTTGTGTCCACGGAGGGAACAGGGGGAGTCTCCTTGTGGGCCATTGGGCTTATCCTCGCTTTAAAAAAGACACAGTAAAAACCATCCCCCCCCGGTTCACAAATTCAGCGTATTGCGGGGTGAGGGGACAGACTTATGGTGTACTACAGGGCATCAGATTTTCGCTGCTCGTCAGGGACAACGTTGTGGCTTGCCGCATCCGCATGACCCTTTGTCTGTGACGCCGAATCGTGCTGTTTGAACAGCTGGAAGGTAGGGGCAACGGCGGAAAATATAATACGTTGACGGAGTGAAGTCAAGTTAATATTTTCCGGGGTGGCCCTTTGTGCTCTGGGACAACAACTTAGGGGACCGAATATTTTCCTCCGCGCGTGACGGAGCAGGCGGTCCACACATCACTCACCGATATTGTCCGCAGGTATTGCTTTTCATGCAGGGCAATCTTATTTTTTCCGTGTCTTTTTCCCTCCAGCTTCCAGAAGTGCCACCAGAGGTACCTGAGATCATGTCTGCCGCCGTGGAGTTTAGCACGATCCCCGAAATGTTCGACAGGCTCACGTCCCGTTTTGCCGGGGCGCACAAGCCCGCGCTCATGGTGAAATCGGACGGCTCCTATAAAGGCATCCCGTATACGGAGTTGCGCCGGCAGGTCGAGCTGTTCTCATTCGGCCTGGCGTCCATGGGACTCCGCTCGGGGGATAGGATCTGCATCATTTCAGAAAACAGGCCGGAATGGGTCGTCGCAGACCAGGCGATCGCCCTCCTCGGGGGGGTGAGCGTCCCGGTATATCCCACAATGACGGCGAAGCAGGTAGAGTACATATTCAACGACGCCGCGGTCAGGTTTGCCATTGTCTCCAACCAGTTCCAGTTCAACAAAGTTTCAAAAATCCGGCAGAATGTCCCATCGCTCGAGAAGACGATAGTCATGGGGGAGAAAGGCGCCCTCCCGCCCGGGTCGGGGACAATCGCATATTCCGCGGTGACGGAGGCGGGGGAGGGATTCGAGAAGGAGAAACCCGCTTATCTCGGCGCTTCGCTCGCCATGGTGAAGCCCGGCGACCTCCTCACGATTATCTACACCTCCGGGACCACGGGGAATCCCAAGGGGGTCATGCTCACGCATGCCAACCTCTGCAGCAACATCCGGAGCGCCGCCGAGGTGATCCCGTTCGGAACGACGGACGTTTTGCTTTCGTTTCTGCCTCTCAGCCATTCATTCGAGAGGATGGCGGGGTACTACACCGGGCTCGCCTGCGGCGCGACGGTGGCATTTGCGGAGAGCGTCGAGACGGTGCGCGAAAACATGCTGGAGGTGAGGCCGACGATTGTGACGACCGTCCCCCGGCTTTTCGAACGGATCCAGAGCCGGATCATCAAGCAGGTCGACGCCGGTTCGCCCCTCCGGCGGAACTTGTTCTACTGGGCCATGGGGGTCGGGCGGGAATACGCCGCGCGCGCAAGGGAAGGAAACGTCGCCCCCCTCCTGCGTGTCAGGCATCTTCTTGCCGACCGGCTTGTGTTCGCGAAGGTCAGGAGCAGGACTGGCGGGCGGATGCGCTTTTTCTGTTCCGGGGGCGCCGCTCTCGGGAAGG
>PMJQ01000058.1:18658-18880 GCA_003157485.1 Ignavibacteriota bacterium | reverse complement strand
CATTTTATGACCTCCATTTCGTCTGGTACCGGAACGCAATCTATTTCGGGACGCTCCTGGGGCTTATCGCGAGCATTCAAAACATCACGAGGGACAATCCCGGGCTTCTCGATGACCATAACTCACCATTGTCCCACTGAACCGGATTCACGAGCGTGCACATTCTCAATCTGCTCCCCTACTCTCCCTGTCCTCCCCACTTCGGCGGAGCACTCAGGATAT
>PMJQ01000058.1:8285-18513 GCA_003157485.1 Ignavibacteriota bacterium | reverse complement strand
TTCTACGCCCGCGAGTACAGGAAGCTCCATAAGGAGGAGACGGACGTGTTCGGCACGCAGGACGCGATACTCGTGACGTCGGCAAGAGACAAGTCGCTCATCGACACGGAGTTTCCGCGGATTCCGAAGTTCATCGTCCCCAACGGCGTCGACACATCGTATTTCCACCCCCGGTCGGGCCCCCCGGAATCCCATACGCTCGTCTTCACCGGCGCGATGAATTACTTCCCGAATTCCGACGGGATGATGTATTTCCTGAGAGAGGTGTTCCCCCTGATACAGAAGGAGGTACCGGACGCGCGCGTGTGCGTCGTGGGGGGCGGTCCTCCCAAACACCTCGCCGCGATGGCGTCGGAGGCGGTGGAGGTCACCGGATTCGTGGAGGACGTCCGCCCTTACGTGGACCGTGCGTCCATCTGCATCGTGCCGCTGCGCATGGGAGGGGGAACGCGGCTCAAGGTACTCGAGGCAATGGCGATGGAGAAGCCCGTCGTCACGACATCCGTCGGCTGCGAGGGGATACACGTCGTCGACCGCGAGAGCGCCCTGATTGCCGACAACCCGGAACTGTTCGCCGCCTCGGCAGTCGAGCTGATGCGCGATCATGACCTCTACCGCAGGCTTGTGGAAAACGGCGGGGAACTCGTCCGCGAGTTCTACGAGTGGTCGCAGGTAGGCGCCGGCCTCGAAGAGGCGTACGACCAGATCATGGAAAGCCGGCACCCCCGGCAGGCACAGTACAAGAGTGCCACAACAAGCGGTGCGACGAATGCCTGAGGACTCTTCATCGATGATCCGATCGCGTTCCGGAACCCGGCGATCCGCTCCGCCGGACGCCGGACGCGGTATACGGGTGCTCCTCTACCACAGGATACTCCCGGAACGAACGCCGGGCTCACCGGAGATCAAATTCACGTTTGAGCGGCAGTTCCGCGGCCAGCTCAGGCTCCTGGAACGCTGGGGGTTCACCCCCGTGACATTCAACGACTACAGGCTCATCGTGGAGGGGGAGCTGATCTCTCCGCGGAAGCCGATCATACTGACATTCGACGACTTCTACAAGTACACATACGAGATCGCAGCCCCCATTCTCCTGGAATTCGGGATGAGCGCGGTCGTCTTCGTCCTCGGCGACCGCACCGTGCCCACGAACAGCTGGGATGCCGGGCTGAACGTCCCGCAGGTCGAGCTGCTGAACGACCAGAACCTGCTCGAGCTTCACCAGATGGGGTTCGAGATAGGATCGCACTCGCTCACGCATGCACGGCTCACCATGCTTCCGAGGGAGGACGCCTGGCACGAGATCCAGAGGTCGCGCGTACTTCTTGAAATCACGCTCAATGCGCCGGTGAAGACGTTCGCCTATCCCTACGGCCTCGTCAACAGGACACTGAAGGAGATGGTGGCGGCGGCCGGGTTCCTGCAGGCCTGCGGCGTATGGTCGGGGCCTTCGAGATTCCAGGCCGATCCGTTCGAGATACGCCGGATCGAGATAACCCACTCCACAGGGCTCTCGGAATTCGGCGTAAAAGTCCTCGGCCCGTATCCCGCACTCCGCACGATTCGCGCACGAACGCGCATCATTCTCGCCGGCAGGCACCAGCCGGCACATGCCAGCCAGATGAAGACGCTCCTCCTCGTCTCCGCGGGGCTCGGATGGCCCGACAGGGGAGGATTTGAAATGCGGGAAGCAAGCGACATGTTCCCGCGGACACTCCCTCTTCTCGAAAGCCTCAACGCCGACGTCCTCGACGAGCGGTTCCTCAAGGCTGCGCCGCGCCGGAGATCGGCTGCGTACAGGCTGACGGGGATCAATATCGCACAGGTTCTCGAGGCATTCGCCGTCCGGAAGAACTACGACGCCATTGTGAGCTGGGGAGAACATCTCGGACTCCCGCTGGCGGCTCTGATGCGCCTCACGCGCTCGCATACGCCGCACGTGGCGATATTTTCCTGGATCTCAAAGCCGAAGAAGGCTCACATACTCAGGATGGTCCACCCGGCCATCGACAGGATCATACTGATGAGCTCCGCACAGGCGGATTTCGGGAGGTCGAAGCTCCACATCCCTCCATCGAAGATAGCACTCCTCCGGTGGCCCGTCGATCAGAAGTTCTGGCGCCCCCTCGGAGGCCCGCAGGACATGATATGCTCCGCGGGGCGGGAGATGCGCGACTACGCGACGTTCGTCGAAGCGCTCCGCACGCTGGATATCCCGTGCCACATCGCGGCCGGCGGACAATTGAGCGTGGGAAAGGACGATGGATGGAAGGAAACGCTCGGGAAGGACGGATCACTTCCCCCGAACGTCACTGCGGGCCCGATGAATTTCAGCGACCTGCGGAATCTGTATAACCGATCCAGGTTCTTCGTGATGCCGCTCCTGGAGACCGAAACGGACAACGGAACGACGAGCATACTCGAGGCGATGTCCATGGGGAAGGCCGTGATCTGTTCACGCGTCAGCGGCCAGAGAGACGTCATCCAGGAGGGAATAACCGGCATCTTCGTCCCCCCCGGGGATCCGGCGGCGCTCAGGGAGGCGATACGCTACCTCTGGTCGAACCCGGATATCGCCGCGGAAATGGGAGCCCGTGCACGGGAACATATCGAACGGTTCCACGCATATGACGGCTGGGTCACGGACGTCCAGCGGGTGATCATCGACGCGATTGCACAGCGCGGGAGCATGGAATCGGAAAAGATGCTCCGGCCGCAGGCAGCGGCAGAGGAACCGGATGCCGTCTCCGGGAGCCCAGTTCTTAATGCATCCGAATGATGACCCGGATGCACGCCGCACGAAAGTACGCATACACACCAGGAGAAAGAAGGACATGAAGAAAGCGCTGATTACGGGGATCACCGGGCAGGACGGCTCGTACCTCGCCGAGCTCCTTCTCGAGAAGGGGTACGAGGTTCACGGCATCGTGCGCAGGGTCGCCATCGAGGACCCGGTCCACAGGATGTGGCGCATCACACATCTCCTCAACGACCTGAAGATCCACTCGGCATCACTCGAGAGCTTCCCGAGCATTTACAAGGTCTTCCTGCACACGAAGCCGGACGAGTGTTACCACCTCGCCGCACAGAGCTTTGTCAGTTATTCGTTCGAAGACGAGTTTTCAACGCTCAACACGAACATCAACGGGACACACTTCGTCCTGGCGGCGCTCAAGGAGGCATCCCCTTCGTGCAAATTCTACTTTGCCGGGTCGAGCGAGATGTTCGGCAGGGTTGAGGAAGTCCCGCAAAAAGAGACAACCCCGTTTCATCCGCGCTCCTCCTACGGCATTTCCAAAGTCGCGGGATACGATCTCACGCGGAATTACAGGGAGGCGTACGGCCTCTTTGCGTGCAGCGGGATACTGTTCAACCACGAATCTCCCCGGCGCGGATACGAATTTGTGACGCGCAAGATCACGTCGCACGTCGCACTCATAAAATCCGGGCAGGCGAAGGAACTGAGGCTTGGCAATCTCGACGCGCAACGGGACTGGGGACACGCCGCAGACTACGTCAGGGGGATGTGGGCCATGCTGCAGCAACCGGAACCCGCCGATTTCGTGATCAGCACCGGGGAGACCCACCGGGTCCGGGATTTCTGCGATACCGCGTTTTCTTTTGTCGGTCTCAATTACCGTGATTATGTCATCGTCGACCCGGGGCTTTACCGCGCCGCGGAAGTGGACCTGCTTGTGGGGGACCCCTCCAGGGCGAAGAAGAGTCTGGGGTGGGAGTATACCCGGTCATTCACGGACCTTGTTGTGGAGATGGTGGAAGCCGACCTCCGCACGGTTTCCGGCGGGACGCGTGCCCTTCCGGAGGAAAGGCACCCGATGGTCTCCCGTCATATGGAGCTTTTGGCGGGGGGAAAGTAAGCAATGGTCCTGCACGACACCACGCGGACTGCAACGAGATGCAAGGCATTATCAGGCTGGAGAACGATCTGATGTTACGAGACGTCGCAAGAGGGGTGGCAAAAAATACCGGGGTCCTCCTTGTCCAGCAGTTCATTACGATGACATCGGGGATACTGCTTCTCATCTTTATCCCCCGGTACCTCGGTCCCGAGGAATTCGGAAGGTTCTATCTCGCCACATCCATCACCGGCATATTTGCGATGTTCGTCAGTTTCGGCTCGAACTACTACATCGCAAAAGAGGTGGTCCGTGCGCCCGGTTCCACCGGGCAGATCCTCGTGGATTCGCTCGCCGCCAGGTTCATGTTCGCGCTCCTTTCGGTGGGAGCCATCGTCCTCCTCTGTGAAATCCTGGGGTACCAGGGGGAGCAGAGAACCGTCATACTCATCTTTTCCGCTTCGCTCCTTGTGCTTGCCGGGACCAACACGCTGTATGCATGCTACCAGGGACACGAACGGCTCTCGTACACCTCGTACGGGGCTGTCGCCGAGCGGGTGTCGATCGGCGTGCTGACGATCCCTCTTCTCCTTCTGGGGGCGGGCGCCAGGGAGGTCGCCGCGGTGTGCGTCCTCGGCGTCCTCCTCAACTTCCTCGTCCTCGCCTTCAAGGCGCGGACTATCGTTCCTTCAGTCCCCCGCGTGCAGTGGCAAGGGGTCCGCAACCAGGTGGTACACGGCGTGCCGTATTTCCTCCTCTCCGTGTTCGGCGTCGTCTACTACAGGCTCGACAGCATCATGCTCTCGAAAATGACCCCCGAGAAGATCGTGGGGTTCTACGGGGGAGCGTATCGACTCTTCGAATCTCTGAACATCCCCTACCTCCTCGGCATCGCGGTCTACCCGGTCCTTGCCCGGTACTGGAAGGACTCCTCGGACATCCACCAGCGCATGGTCATCAAAAGCCTGGAGGTTGTCATCATCGCCGCGATCCCCGTGACGATCGCGACGATATTCTTTGCCTCCAATATCATCAGTCTCTTTTACGGGCTGAAGGCATACGGGGAGACGGTCATCCTCCTGCAGGCGCTCAGCGCGGGGATCGTGTTTCTTTATGTTGACATGATACTCGCCACCGCACTCATCGCAGCGGACAAGCAGCGATCGCTCGCCGTGATCTCATTCCTTGCGATCCTTTTCAACGTCGGGCTGAACATGCTGCTGATCCCCTGGTTTCAGAATGCCTATGCCGACGGGGCCATCGGTTCGGCGATCGCGACAGGCATCACGGAGATGTGCATCATGGTGTTCTCCGCGGGACTTCTCCCCCGCTCAATCCGTTCGTCGTTCCGCTGGGGGCTTGTGGGAAAGACGCTGGCGGCGGGATGCGCGATGTCGGGATCCATCCTGCTGCTCCCCGGGGCGATCCCCTGGATAATCCGCGTGGGGCTCTCCCTTGTGACGTACTGCGGCGTCCTGTGGCTCATGAAGCCGCTGGAACCGGGAGAGGACCGGTTCCTCAGGGACCAGGCGTCAGCGGCAGTGCGAACTCTCTCGTCCCGGTTCCGGAAGATTTCCCCGGCGGCCGCCCCCGCGGAGACACTCCAGCGAGACGGCTCATGAGCGCGCAGAACGGAAAATACAGATTCCTGTTTGCGAGCGCTCCCTTCAGCGGCGTGGAGGTGTTTCTCCAGAACCTCCGAACGGTCGTGGAACGCCAGGAAGACATCGATGCGACCTGGCTCGACCTGGAGATCAAACCCCCCGAGCGCTTCACGCGCGTCCTCCCATTTTCGTACAACTGGACGCTGAAGGGAGGAATCGTGATGCACAACCGGATCAAACGGCTTGTGCGGTCCGGACCGCCGTTCAGCGCGGCGCTTTTCAACCACATCATTCCGCCGATGTTCCTTCTCGAGTTCAGGCGACGGGTCCCGATCGCGGTTTCGCTGGACGCGACGCCCGCACTGATGCTGCAGTACTCCCGGTGGTATCTTGACCGCCCGCCCGGGAGAAGCAGGTTCATCCGGTACGTCAAGGAGAGGTTTCTGCGAAGCCTGTACAACGACGCCACGAGGATACTCCCGTGGTCGGACCTTGTGTACAGGTCGCTCGAGTCCGGCTACGGCGTGCCGGCCGAGAAGATGCAGATCGTCCCCCCCTCCATCGATCTCCGGCTCTGGTCCCCGTCGCCCCGCCGCGAGAACGGTGAGGCGAAAACCGGGAACCGGGTGAATATACTGTTCGTCGGCGCTGATTTCGATCGGAAGGGGGGAGAGTTTCTCCTCCAGGCGGCGCAGAGAGACGGCATGGGAGAATGTGAGATACACATCGTGACAAAAACATACAGCGGCCCCGCGACTCCCAACACGTTCGTCCATACGGACATGGAAGCGAATTCCCCCGAGCTCCTCCGCCTGTACCGCGACGCGGACATATTCGTTCTCCCCACGCAGGCGGATTTCTCGCCATACGCCGTCATCGAGGCCATGGCAATGGGCCTTCCCGTCATCACCACAAGCGTCGGCGCGATCGGAGAGCTTGTGCACGACGGGGAGAACGGGTTTGTCGTCCCCACAGGAAACGCCTGCATTCTTGCAGAGAGGATGCGGGCTCTGTCCGTCGACCGCGCCCTGCGGCAGCGGATGGGCAGGAGGGGAAGAGCGCTCGCGGAGGCTCATCATGACATCGAGATCAACGGGTCAATCGTCATCAACCTCATGAAGCAGCTCGCGGATGAAAAGGCCGCATACAGGAGAACATCATGAATTCGCATCTTCCAAGGACCTCCGGGAAGTCCCCACGTGTCAGCGTCGGGCTCGCAGTCTATAACGGCGAGAATTACCTCGCACCCGCACTGGATTCAATTCTCGGACAGACGTTTACCGACATGGAGGTCATCGTGTNNTCCCGCATCAGGTACGAGCGAAACGAACGGAACATCGGGTCGACAAGGAACTTCAACCGGGTATTCGAGCTGGCAACGGGAGAGTATTTCAAATGGGCCGCCCACGATGATCTTATCGCACCGCAGTTCCTGCAGGAATGCGTCGAAGTTCTTGACGCGCATCCGGACGTCGTTCTCTGCCACACAAAGACGCTGATCATCGACGAGGGGGGGTTCGTCACCCGATTGCATGAGGATGTCCAGGGGACGCACTCGACCAAAGTCCACCGCCGCTTCCGCGCGCAGCTTTTCGATTTCATGTGCTATGAGATATTCGGGCTGATCCGCTCCGCCGCCCTCGCGAAGACCTCATTGATAGGCGTGTACGGACACGGTGAGGCGATACTCCTTGCAAAACTCAGCATGATGGGGAGGTTCCATCAAGTCCCCGAATACCTCTTCCATAACAGGGATCATCCGGCACGATCGTATTACAGGTACAAGACGTACAAAGATTACACAATCTGGCTGGACCCGACGAAGGCGGGAAAAATCCTGTTTCCGCGCTGGAAGATGGGGATCGAGTTTCTCAAAGCGATCGAGACTTCCCCCCTCCGGAGAACGGACCGGCTCCTCTGCTACGCGTCGATGGTGATCTGGATGAGGGTCTTCTGGAAGAGCCTGGCGGCAAACCTGGCGGTCGCAGTCCGGGATGCGGGACGAATGGCGTTCCTTGCTGTCCGCCGCCGACGGCGTGAACAGCGGTACCCTGTTTCATATTTAGAAGAGAACCGGCGCAACGAGATATGAAGAAGGAACCCGACATCGACCCGCGCGGCATTCAGAGTGACGGGAGTCCTGAGGCATGTCCGGTGTGCAGCGGCGGGGACATACTGGAATTCTTTTGTCTGAGAGGCGTGCCGACGCAGGACGGGGCGATGTGGCCGACAAGGAACGAGGCGCTCCATGCCCCGGTGGGGGACATCGTTCTTGTATACTGCCGCTCATGCCAGTATATCTGGAACCGCGCACACGATGCCGGGCACATCACGTTCGACAGGTATGATTTCTCGATGCAGTCGTCCCCGGCGTTTCAACACTTTGTGCACAATCTCTCCCGGCGCCTCGTTTCAACGTATCACCTGCAGGGGAAGATGATCGTGGACATCGGCTGCGGGGACGGGCATTTTCTCGGGACGCTCTGCCGCATGGGGGGAAACACCGGCCTCGGGATCGATCCGGGGCATACACCCCAGCGGGACGGCTCGTCAGACGTCCACTACGTGAAAGAATACTATTCCGACCGCCACGCGGCTCACCCGGGGGATTTCGTGAGCTGCAGGCACGTGCTGAACGCAATCTCCGATCCCGTGGGGTTCACCACGCTCATCAGGCGGACGATGAACGGGAATACACGGTCGACGTTTTACATGGAGGTCCCGAATGCGGCGTGCAATTTTGACGGCACGCTCGTCTGGAACGTCGCCTATGAACACAGGTCATGGTTTACGGCTGCATCCATCCGGGCCCTCCTTTCGCGTACCGGGTTTCGCGTGATCGGCGTGCGGCCCACCTGGGGAGGGGAATACCTGAGCGTCGAGGCCGTACCTTCGGCCGGGGACGGGAAAAGGCACACGCGCCCCGACCGGAAGTTTGAGCGCACGCTCGCCGCATTTGCAGGCACGTACGAACGGAAGGTCAGGAGCGTTCAAAAGAAACTGGACTCCATCTCCAGAGGCGGAATCCGGACCGCGATCTGGGGCGCAGGGGCAAGGGCCCTCACTCTTCTGAGCGTCTGCGACCTGCACGCGAGCGCACTCCGGATCGTGGACATCAACCCGCGGCGGCAGGGGATGCACCTGCCGCGTTCGGGGTACAGGGTATGGGCGCCGGAGTCGCTGCGGGAGTTCCGGCCCGATCTCGTCATCATATCGAACCCCCGGTTCGCCCCGGAGATCAGGAGTCAGGCCCGCGCACTCGGCATCAAGGGGAGGTTTTTCGTCCTGTGAACACTCCCGGGGTGGAAGGATTCATTGCACCGATACAGGGTGCGACCGGCACGAGCGGGAATCGCAAGGCCGGGTCGCATGACGAAGATCTGACATTGTAGAAAGGGACACACAATGAAAGTCGTACTCTTTTGCGGAGGTCTCGGCACACGCCTGCGGGACTATTCCGACAACCTGCCGAAGCCGCTCGTGCCGGTCGGGACGCAGCCGATCCTCTGGCACGTGATGAAGTATTACGCCCACTTCGGCCACACCGAATTCATCCTCTGCCTGGGATACAAGGCCGAGAAGATCAAAGATTTCTTCCTCAATTATAACGAGTACATCTCGAACGATTTTACAATGACAAACGGGGGGCAGGACCTCCGGCTTCTCATGCGGAGCGACATACAGGAGTGGAAGATCACGTTCGTGGAGACCGGCCTGCAGTCCAACGTGGGGCAGCGGCTGCTCCGCGTGAAGGAGTATCTTGAAGGAGAGGAGATGTTCCTGGCGAACTACTCGGACGGCCTGACCGACGCCCACCTCCCCTCGATCATCGAAACGTTCGCCCGCACCGGGAAGGTCGCGACATTCATGTGCTGCCGCCCGTCACAGACATTCCACGTCGTCGATCTCGGAGACAACGGACTTGTGCGGAAGCTCGAATACGTCAGGGATACCGGCCTGCTCATCAACGGCGGGTACTTCATATTCCGGAAGGAAATTTTCGACTACATACGCGAGGGGGAAGAGCTTGTCATCGAACCGTTCCAGCGGCTGATCGACAGGGACCTCCTCACGGGCTACCGGTACAACAACCTCTGGTCGATGGACACGTTCAAGGAGCAGCAGGAACTGACAGACATGTTCAACCAGGGGAATGCACCCTGGGAAGTATGGAAAGAGGAGGCGCTCCGGCGTTCACCGAGAACCCCGGAGAAGGCGCAGAGGCACGCGGCTACCGGGGACCGGTGACGCGCGCGGCACAGGCGACCGTACAACAGACGGACCAGCGGAGAGACGGAGATGAAGGTACTTGTCAGCGGCAACCTTGGCTACATCGGATCGGTGATGGTCCCCATGCTGGAAGCGTCGGGACACGAGGTTACGGGCCTTGACTCCGACCTGTACCGGGAATGCACGTTCGGTGCATGGGAGGAACGGGGCATGACGATCCGGAAGGACATCCGCGACATCGGTCCCGACGACCTGCGGGGATTCGAGGCTGTGATACACCTCGCGGCGCTCTCGAATGATCCGCTCTCAGACCTCAACCCGGAGCTGACGTACAGCATCAACCACGTTGCGTCCGTCGATCTGGCCCGGCACGCAAAAACCGCGGGAGTCAAGCGGTTCCTTTTTTCATCCTCCTGCAGCAACTACGGGGCTTCGGGAGACGGATTTGTCGATGAGACGTCGCCGCTCAATCCGGTGACCCCCTACGGCAATTCGAAGGTCCTCGTCGAACGGGACGTGAGCAGAATGGCGGACGAG
>PMJQ01000058.1:0-8269 GCA_003157485.1 Ignavibacteriota bacterium | reverse complement strand
GAGGCGCCGCGCGACGTCGTCACGGATCAGGCCTTCAACGTCGGCCGGTCCGAGGAGAACTACCGGATCAGGGAAATCGCGGAAATCGTCAGGGAGACCGTCCCCGGATGCAGGATCGAATTCGCAAAGGACGCGGGCCCCGATATTCGCTGCTACAGGGCGGATTTCGGCAAAATCGCGAGGGCCCTCCCGGCATTCAAACCCCGCTGGACCGCGCGTCAGGGAGCCGTCGAGCTTCTGGACGCCTACAGGGCATCGGCCGTCACGCCTGAAGATTTTGAGGGGCCAAAGTACAAGCGAATAGACCACATCAGGTACCAGATGGAGAGCGGACGGCTCGGATCTGACATGCGATGGAGGAAGGAAGTGCCTGTCAATGCGTAACGCCCACGGATGTGAGACTGATACCGCGGCGGCGGACCGCATCACTGCGAAAGAACCGCCGGCCGCCGGGAATTGTCTTTTCTGCGGGGCGCAGCTCAGAGTCACGTTCGTCGACCTGGGGATGTCGCCACTGTGCGAAAGCTACGTGAGCCGGGAACATCTCGACCGGATGGAACCGTTCTATCCGCTTCATGCCTATATATGCGACAAGTGCCTTCTTGTCCAGCTCGAGTCGTTCGTAAGCCCTGAAGAGATATTTTCCGAATACGCGTACTTCTCGTCATACTCGGAGAGCTGGGTCGAGCACATGCGCATATACGCCGACGAAATCACACGGCGGTTGAGCCTTGACAACACGAGCTTTGTTGTGGAAGTCGGGAGTAACGACGGGTACCTGCTTCAGCATTTTGTCGGAAAGGGGATTCCCGTTCTGGGGATCGAGCCGGCGGGGAACATTGCGGATGTCGCCACCGGGAGGGGGATCCCGACGCTGAACAGGTTCTTCGGAGAAAAGACGGCAGCCGAACTCGCCGCCGGCGGGAGGCACGCCGATCTCATTGCGGGGGCGAACGTGCTTGCACAGGTGCCGGACGTCAACGACTTCGTGAGGGGCCTCCGGCTGCTCCTTGCTCCGGGGGGGACCGTCACGATCGAATTCCCCCATCTCATGAGGCTGATCGAGGGGAACCAGTTCGACACGATCTACCACGAGCATTTCTCCTATTTCTCATTTCTGACCGCGGAGATGATATTCGCGGCGCACGGACTGACGGTGTACGACGTGGAAGAGCTCCCCACGCACGGCGGATCGCTCCGTGTGTACGCGCGCAGGACCGAGGCCCCGCGTCCGGCCGTGGAAGGACGCGTCCGGGAGATGAGGGACCGCGAGGAGGCGGCCGGGCTGACCCGTCTGGAGTTCTATGCATCGTTCTCCGGACACGTGGAGGAGACCAAACGGAAGGTGCTTGAATTCCTCATCGACGTGAAGCGCCGCGGGAAAACGATCGCTGGATACGGAGCCCCGGGGAAAGGGAACACGCTTCTCAACTACTGCGGGATACGGACGGATTTCATCGACTACACGGTGGACAGGAATCCCTACAAGCAGGGGAAGTACCTGCCGGGGACGCATATCCCGATCCAGCATCCGGACCGGATCCGGGAGACACGGCCCGACTATCTGATGATCCTCCCCTGGAATTTCAAGGACGAGATCATGCGGCAGAACTCATTCATCAGGGAGTGGGGGGGAACGTTCGTCGTGCCGATACCCGAGCTCAGGACATTTTCATAAGGCGGCGGACATGACATTTACCGAAACACGCCTCCCGGGGGCGTACATCATCGGGATGGAAAAGCTGGAGGACGAACGCGGGTACTTTGCGCGCTCCTGGTGCCGCCGTGAATTCAACGAGCACGGGCTGGATTCTGCACTTGTCCAGTGCAGCACTTCGTTCAACAGGAAGAAGGGAACGCTGCGGGGGATGCACTACCAGTCGCCGCCGTTTGCGGAATCGAAACTTGTCCGGTGCACGCGGGGCGCAATCATCGACGTTATCGTCGATCTCCGGCGGTCCTCACCGACATTCACACAGTGGATCTCCGCCGAGCTGACGCCGGACAACGGGGCGATGATTTTCGTTCCACAAGGGTTCGCACACGGGTTCCAGACGCTCGCGGACAACACCGACGTCTACTACCAGATGTCGGAGTTCCATGCATTCGGCAGCGAGCGCGGGTTCCGGTGGAATGATCCCTCAGCCGGCATCGAGTGGCCCCTCCCGGTCTCGACGATGTCCGACAAGGACCGGGCGCTGCCGGGGCTCAACGCAAAGGAGTTTGATGACGCGATCCATTGCTGAACTGACGGCCGTACTGACGGAGCCCGGGCGGATCACGAGGTCGGGGAGGGGCGACGCGATGCACCGGCTTATCGTCGAACTCTACCCGGTCTGCCGCAGCATCACCGGCGACGGGATGAGGACGTCCCTGCTGCGGATCAAGGAATGCGTCGGGCTCACGCTGCATGAGGTTCCGACGGGGACGCGTGTGTTTGACTGGCTTGTCCCGCGCGAATGGAACATCAGGAACGGATACATACGGAACAGCCGGGGGGAGACGGTCGTCGACTTCCGGAACTCGAACCTTCACGTCATGAGCTACAGCGTCCCCGTAAAGGCCCGGATGCCGCTTTCCGAGCTCCGCCACCATCTCCACAGTCTCCCCGGGCAGCCGGACCTGATACCCTACCGGACTTCGTATTACACGGAAGACTGGGGGTTCTGCCTGAGCCACGCGCAGCTGGAATCCCTCGAGGAGGGAGAATACGACGTCCTCATCGACTCATCGCTCGAGCCCGGCCACCTGACGTACGGCGAGGCCTACATTCCGGGCGAGGTGACAGACGAGATCCTGATTTCATGCCACTGCTGCCATCCCTCCATGTGTAACGACAATCTCTCGGGAATGGCTCTGACGACATTTCTCGCCGCGGGGCTCTCGGAGGGCCGCCGGAGGCTCTCCTACCGGTTCCTCTTCATCCCGGGGGCGATCGGAGCGATCACATGGCTGGCGCTCAACGAGGAGACCGTTTCGCGCATCAGAGGAGGGCTCGTCGTCGCCTGCGTGGGCGATGCCGGCCCCATGACGTACAAGAAGAGCAGGCGCGGCGATTCCGAAATCGACAGGGCCGCGGCTCACGTGCTCAAGCACTCGGGGAAGCCGTTTTCCATACGGGAGTTCTCCCCGTACGGGTACGACGAACGGCAGTACTGCTCGCCGGGTTTCAACCTCCCGGTCGGCTCATTGACCCGAACACCCCACGGTGAGTTCCCCCAGTATCACACGTCTGCTGACAATCCGGATTTTGTCCGCGCGGAGTCGCTGGAGGAATCTCTCGCAGCGTACATGGAGATACTGGAAGTCGTTGACACTAACCAGACGTATATGAACACGAACCCGCACTGTGAGCCGGAGCTGGGGCGCCGGGGACTGTATGCAAGCACGGGGGGACAGACGCACACTCCGGACGATCAGATGGCATTGCTCTGGGTGCTCAATCTTTCGGACGGGAATTATTCGCTGCTCGATATCGCGGAACGGTCGGGAATGACGTTTCAGACGATCTCCCGCGCCGCGGGCCGGCTCCGCGAACATGGGCTTCTGAAAAAGGGAGGTGTCGGCCCGTGAAATTTCAGCCTCGCACAGGCCCGGATCGCGGATTCAAGCGCTCAGAGGAGCTGGGTATGAGGTTCGAGAGGACGATCCCGGACGGCGCGCACACATACGCAAAGGGAAACGATCAGTACCCCGAACATTACGCCCCCTACATCGTGAGCGGCAGGGGATGCCGCGTGATCGACGCCGACGGAAACGAGTTCATCGAATACGGCATGGGACTCCGCTCCGTGACGCTGGGACATGCGTTTCCGCGGGTCGTTGACGCCGCGTGCAGGCAGATGAAGTCGGGAAGCAACTTCGTACGGCCCGCGACGATCGAGCTGGAATGCGCCGAAGAGCTTCTCACAATGATCGGCGGCGCCGACATGGCGAAATTCGGGAAGAACGGTTCGGACACGACGAGCGCCGCGGTGAGGCTCTCCAGGGCGTATACGGGAAGGGACATTGTCGCGATCTGCGCGGAACATCCCTTTTTCTCGGTCGACGACTGGTTCATCGGGACGACCGCCATGTCCGCGGGGATTCCGAAGGCGATCCGGAACCTCACTGTTAAATTCCACTTCAACGATGCGGAGTCGCTCCGCGAGCTGTTCCGGACATATCCGGGAAGGATAGCCTGCGTCATGCTCGAGGTCGAAAAGGAGATCCCCCCTTCCCCCGGGTTTCTGGAAGCACTTCCGGNNTTCGGGAAGGGGATGGCCAACGGGTTCTCCGTCGCCGCGCTCACGGGAAAAAAGGAGATCATGCAACAGGGGGGTATTTCCGGCGAGCGGGAACGGGTATTTCTCCTCTCGCTCACGCACGGAGGCGAGACGCACAGCCTCGCGGCTGCGATCGCGACAATGCGCACGTACAAGTCCGAGCCCGTCATTGAGACGCTCTGGAGCCGCGGGGAGAGGCTCCGGAGAGGAGTGGAAAAGTCGATCCGGGAACACCACCTGGAAGAGAACGTCGTGCTGCCGGGAAAACCCTGCAACCTTGTCTACGGGACGCGCGATGCTGAAAAGAAACCTTCACAGGAGTTCCGGACACTGTTCCTTCAGGAGACAATCAGGCGCGGAATACTGGCGCCGAATTTCGTCGTCAGCTACAGCCATACCGAACCGGACATCGACCGCACCGTGGAGTGCGTCCACGAAGCGCTCGGAGTGTACCGCAGGGCGCTCGACGAAGGGATCGGCAAATACCTGGAAGGGCGTCCGGTCAGGCCGGTGTTCCGCCGGTTGAACTGATCGATCAATCACGCGAGGAGAGCTGAGCACATGCAATCCATTTCGCTGGCCAGACCGCACGGAGATCCCCTGAATATCCTCTGTCTCGGGGCGCATGCCGACGACATCGAAATCGGCTGCGGGGGAACTCTCCTCACGCTTCTGGAGAGCCACGGGCCCGTCCACATACACTGGGTCGTGTTCACCACCGACGACGACCGGGCGCACGAAGCCGCCCTGTCGGCAGAGACGCTCCTGAAAGACGTTGCGCAGAAGTCGGTATCCATCCGGCGGTTCAGGGACGGATTCCTTCCCGTCTCGTCTCCGGAGGTGAAAGAGAGCTTTGAAGAGATCAAGAAGGAGGTTTCCCCCGACATCATATTCACACACTACAGGGATGACCGGCACCAGGACCACCGGATGATCTCCGACCTGACATGGAATACGTGGCGGGACCACTTCATACTGGAATACGAGGTTCCCAAATACGACGGGGATTTCGGGACGCCGAACCTCTTCGTCCCGCTCGGCGAGGCAGTCTGCAGGAGAAAAATCGACCACCTGCTGGCATCGTTTCCGTCACAGCGGGGGGCGAAATACTGGTTTACGGAGGAGACATTCCTTGCCGTCGCGAGGCTGCGCGGGATGGAGTCGGGCCCCGGCAACCGGTTTGCAGAGGCGTTCTACTGCAGGAAGTTGGTGCTCGTATGACCGGGTTGTTCGGGAATCGCCGGAATCAGAAGGAGTGCGTCTTACGTGAAGCGGTCGCCCTGCAAACGGGTCCACCATTCTCCCTCAAGCCGGGAGAAGAACGCGTCGCCGGCAAGAAGAGGCCGGAGGACTTCCGCGTTCCCGGAGTATCCGATCGTGTACATGTCGCGGAGAAGGAGGATGGACTTCTGCGCGTGGTACTCCGGGAGAAACCGGGGATCGACGGACCCCGTGAGAGCCGTGCACCCTTCAGCGAACGCGCTCGCGGCAAGGTGATGAAGAACGGCCGTCATCGACCCGTGGCGGGCGGCGACCTGCAGAACCTCGGCCGGCCGGCGGGACTGTCCGTAGTAGATGTACCAGCCGATGAGGAGATCGCGCTCTGTAACGGCCACGGCTTTCATCTCCCCGAACTGTTCTTTTGTACGCGCCATCGAGAGAAGCCAGCGGACATCCCCGGTTTGATACACGGGGCGGAGAGAACGGAGAGGAACGAAGTCGATGAAAGAGGAGACAATAATCTCGGCGGTAAGCGGAGAGCCGGTGAGCAAACCCGAGGCAGGAGTCCCAGCCGGGGAGACGAACCGCCTTCCCAGACGATCACCCATCCAGAGCGGCGGGGCAAGGAGCGCGCGCACTACTGGTCCGGCTGCCGACAAGGGGGTGAAGCCAAGCGAGTAGCTGAGAGGCCGGAGGATCCGAACCCAGCGAAGGCTGTAGTTCAGGAGTGTGACCGCCCCCATCTTCTCCCAGAGCCGACGGGAGATCTCGTTGGCGGAGTCGGTGATCGTCAGTTCCTGCGGCCCTTCGAGAAGCCGCCTGAGGAGATTCGAACCGACGAACGGCTCCCGGGTATCCTGGTCAACCATGTGGTTCCCGGCGACAACCACGCGGATTTCCCGCTCTCCGAGCATCATCCTCCGCGGCAGTGCGCCGATGAATCCCGAAGCGGACCCGTCGGGCCTCAGGGCCACAAAGGAGCTCATTGTTCCGTCATTCCACGGATTGCGGAAGTACAGCTCCTCGAAATACGCTTTCAGAGAATCAGAGGCGGGCTCCCTCCCCGTACGGAATGTCCGCATGAAAAGGGCGGCAACGGCCGGAATGTTCGCGGGGACGAATTTTTGTATTTCGCTCATCATTGATAATGTACCAAATGCGCACTCCAAATAAAACGTTTCGCATCATTCCCGGGGAACGACTCTGACAGCATTCGGCGTTATTGAAACCGTCCTGCTGACCGGGACGTACGTGATACTGGGGTATCTCCTCCTTCTGACGGTCCTTGCGTCGCTGGCGGCGAAGAACACGTCGTTTGAAGCGCGGGTGCTCAGGAGGTTCGCGGTTGTCATTCCTGCGCACAACGAGGCGCAGGGAATTGACGACACGATAAAGAGCATCCTGCGGGTGGAATACCCCCGCGACAGGGTCGACGTCGTCGTTATCGCCGATAACTGCACGGATTCAACGGCAACCCGCGCGGCAGGCGCAGGAGCGGATGTCCTGGAACGTCACGAGCCCGCTCTCCGGGGGAAGGGGCATGCGCTCAGATGGGGCTTTGACCGACTCTTTGCAGGAGAGAAAGCATACGACGCCTTCATCGTCGTCGATGCCGACAGCGTGGTATCGGCGAACTATCTGACGGTCATGAACCGGTATCTGGAGCGCGGATCCCGGGTTCTCCAATCGAGCGATCTCGTGGACCCGGAGAACGACGCGTGGAATGCGCAGATGACGCGCATCGGTTTTCTTCTCTATAACTACGTCCGGCCGCTCGGCCGGAACGCTCTTGGAGGAACCGCAGGACTGCGGGGAAACGGTATGTGCTTCAGCGCGCAGGTACTCAGAGACCATCCATGGGACGCATATTCCGTCACCGAAGACCTGGAATTTGGACTCCATCTCTTCCTCCGGGGCGTCAATGTGACATTCGCTCCGGAAGCGACGGTCCTTGCCGTCATGCCCCGTAATCCAGAGAACGCAGAGGGTCAACGCGCCCGCTGGGAGGGGGGACGCTTCGCGATAATCCGTCAGTACGCACGGCCTCTCCTCCGGGGTGCCCTGCACGGGAGGCCCATCGCCTCTCTCGACGCATTTCTTGATCTTGTCACCCCAGCGCTTGTCAACATTACGGGGTTTGTCGCGGCGGCCGGGCTCATGACGCTGGGTCTTTACTGGCTTGGCATCCCCTCGATGGGGACATACAGCATCCTGTGGGCCGGGGCGGCGGGAGCGGCATGCCTCCATCTGACCGCCGGGTTGAGAATCGCCTCCGCCGAAGGATCGCTCTACCGCGCACTGTTTCAATTGCCCAGGTTTGCACTCTGGAAACTGCGAGTCTATGCAACGATGCCGGGACGCTGGACGAAAGACGTCTGGATAAAGACCACAAGGGAAACCCGGTAGGAATGCACCAAAGGATGCCACCTCATGCCTAAAATACTCCTCATCGACGACGACGAGTTCATACTCTCGACGCTCACCGCATTTCTTGAGAACGCCGGTTACAGCGTAACAAAGACGACGGACGGACCCCAGGGGATTGACCTCTACACAAGAGTCAAGCCCTCGGCGGTCATACTCGATCTCGGCCTGCCGAGCATGGANNGAAGCCCGTGTGATCGTACTGACCGGTTACCCGAGCAAAGCCGCCGCCAACACGGCACAGGCCATGGGCGCCGCCAGTTTCCTCTCGAAGCCGGTCGAGCAAAGAACGCTTCTGATGACGATTGACGCGGTTCTGAGCATTTCCCCCCCGGCTCCGCCGGCACAGGTTGCTGACC
>PMJQ01000088.1:16719-21369 GCA_003157485.1 Ignavibacteriota bacterium | reverse complement strand
ACCTCCATGACGCGGGAGGTGTACACTTCATTGCATACAATAAATGCCATCTTCATTGCGCGGCCTCCGTTGATGTGACGCATAATATACGGAATCACGGGGAACGCTGCCAGCGGACTCCGCCCCTCCATTTGTCAGGCAAAACTGCGATATTATGAGAGTCGCATTCAAGGGGGTGGAGATGAACATCGTACTTCTCGACGGGTACACGCTCAACCCGGGTGATCTCTCATGGGAGGGCTTGAGGAAACTCGGGCCGTGCACGATACATGACAGGACGAGCCCGGAGGAGATCTATGACCGGGCCCGGGAGGCGGAAATACTCCTGACAAACAAGACACCGCTGGACGGCGCGATACTCGGCCGACTGGACCGGCTCCGGTATATCGGCGTTCTCGCCACCGGATACAATATCGTCGACGTCACCGCGGCCGCCGCCCGAGGAATCATCGTGACAAATGTCCCCACATACGGCACGATGTCCGTTGCGCAGGTGGTGTTCGCCCACATGTTCAACCTGACGCACCGGATGGCCCATCATACCGACGCGGTGAGGATCGGGCGCTGGTCGGAGGCGAAGGACTTCACGTTCCAGGATTTTCCGCTGCTTGAGGTGAGCGGGATGACGCTCGGGATCGTCGGGCCGGGACGGATCGGAAGCGCGGTGGCACATGCAGCCCTTGCGTTCGGGATGCGGGTTATTGCCGCCGGGCGCACACCCGGATGGGCGCCCCCCCCCGGCGTGCGCCCGGTCTCCATCGACGAGCTCTTCCGGGAGAGCGACATCGTCAGCCTCCACTGCCCGCTTACCGACTCGACAAAGGGGATGGTGAACCGGGAACGGCTCGCGTCGATGAAAAAGACGGCGTTCCTCATCAACACGAGCAGAGGAGGGCTTATCGATGAGGAGGCGCTCGCCGCCGCGCTGAACTCGGGGATCATCGCGGGAGCGGGGCTCGACGTCCTTTCGGTCGAACCCCCTCCCAAAGAACATCCCCTCCTCAGAGCGAAGAACTGCTACATCACGCCGCACTTCGCATGGGCGAGCACGGCGGCACGGGCACGGCTCCTGGAGGAAGTGACGGAGAACCTGAGGGCATTTCTCTCCGGAACGCCGAGAAACGTCATCAAGGGATGAGGGAAACCTCTAGCGCCGCTCCGGATTGAGCGCCTTGACGACTTTGAGCGCGATCTCGGCCCCGACACGCTGTTGTGCTTCCACTGTCGTTCCGCCGACATGAGGCGAAACGCTTACGCGCGGATGGAGGATCAGGGCCTGTTCGGCGGGTCCGGGAGGCTCGTGCGTGAAGACGTCGAGCGCAGCCGCGCCCACGACCCCGGCATTCAGCGCTTCCAGAAGGGCATCCTGGTCGACGACGCCACCCCGGGAGCAATTGATTATGACGACCCCCTTTTTCACCATCGCCAGCTCCTTTTTCCCGATGGCGGGACCCAGCGCCGGGTTGAACGGGAGATGGAGCGTGATGAAATCGGATTCCGCCAGGAGCCGATCCTTCGTCGTGATTTCGACGATGAAATCCATCGGTGCAAACGGCGGATCATACGCGAGAACAGTCATCCCGAACCCGAGCGCGCGCCGCGCCACCTCCTTCCCGATGTTTCCCAGTCCTATGATGCCAAGGGTCTTCCGGTAAAGCTCCGTCCCGCCAGCGTATTCCTTCTTCGGCCACTTTCCCGCCTTCATCTCCGCGGAGCTGACATGGAGAAACCTGCTCACGGCGAGCATATGGCCGAGCGTCAGCTCTGCAACGGAGATCGCCGAGGCAAGCGGCGTATTCAGGACGCGGATCCCTTTTGATTCGGCATGCCTCACGTCGATGTTGTCGACGCCGACGCCCCCCCGTGCGATGACCTTCAGCCGCTTCCCCGCGTCGATCACCTCGCGTGTCACCTTCGTCGCGGAACGGACGATGATGCAGTCATAGTCCGGTATTGCCTTCAGAAGCTCGTCGGGTTTGAGACTCTTCTGGTCAACAATGTTGCCGGCGTCGGTCAGGATCTTCGCGCCTTCCTCTGAGATGCCGTCGGTGATCAGTATGTTCATGGAGTTCTCCATTGCCTTAGTCGCGGGAGAATGAGGAGGGCGAAGAGCCCGAACGACCTCACGGCTCCGCAAGCCTGTAGCTGACGAACGCGATGCTCTGACTGTCGGGGGACCATGAGGGAACGTTGATCGTCCCCTGGCCGCCGAAGAGCTTCGCAAGGACGCGAATCTCTCCGCCGCCTACCGGCATGAGGCGGAGGGAGACATCCTTGTTTTCCGGGTGACCTTTCACATCCCCGCCGTACGACAGATAGGCAATCCACTTCCCGTCGGGAGAGGGATGGGGGAACCAGTTATTGAACTCGTCGGTGGTGACCTGTTCCTGATCGGAACCGTCGGTCTTCATCCGCCAGACCTGCATGCGTCCGGTCCGCTCCGAGTTAAAATAGATGTACCGGCCGTCGGCCGAATAGTCCGGACCGTCATCAAGACCCGGCGCAGTCGTCAGCCGCCGTTCCTCCCCGCCGGAAGCGGGGATCGTGTAGATGTCAAACTCCCCGTTCCGCTCGCCGCAGAAGGCAAGCGTCGTGCCGTCGGGGGACCATCCGTGCCAGTAGGAGGGGGCAGATTCCGTGACACGGACCGGGGTTCCTCCTCCGGCAGGAAGCACGTAGATGCGCGACGACCCGCCCACCGACTGATCGCTTACTGCAAGGCGGGTCCCGTCAGGCGAGAGGCCGTGATCGTTGTTGCACTTGACCGCGCTCCCGGTATTGATCATGACGGGGGTCCCTCCCGTCACGGGGATCGTGTATATCNNTAGACCACCCGCCTGTCCGTCGAGGCGATGGCAACGGTCTCCAGAGTGCTCTCAAGGACGCGGTCGCCCGCTTTTCCCATGAGGCCGGTCTTCAGTTCAACGGCGGAGAAGACCGCCGTCTCGAGGCCGTCGGAGTCATGGGCACAGACTCCGAGTCCCGCGTAGAACGGATCGCCGATCGCAATCTTGATCGAGGCCCCGGATGAGTGGAGCGATTCGCCCTCACCGGCGATTGACATGAAGAGCTGGTCCCCTTCCTTCTCGATCCGGATTCTGTGCGGCCCGGAAACGGACGACTGGATCTCGTGCGTCGGCCCTCCGCGCACTTCCCGGTACTGGAGAGACGTGAGGCCGTTTCCGTGAACGACGGCGTCGGCATAGGGGGCATCCGGATCCAGACTCTGGCGGATGAGGAGGCATGCCTTCCGGTGCGGGTTGCCGCCTGTGCCGATCCAGCGGATATCGGCCGCAAGCGAGAGATCCCCCGATGCCCGCTTCCAGACGAACTGGAACGCATCGCTCGTGAACCACATGTTTGTCCCCCCGCCTGAGATGGCGTATTCATTCCGGGCGGCGTGATATTCCACGGAGCCGGGTTTGTGCGGGCTCCCCACATCTGTTCTCCCTTCGGACAGACCCAGGGACGGGCCCTGGCAAAAGGCGATTGCGGGCTGAAGGAGAGCGACAAGGCTCAATCGGACAGCAAGAAGAGGGTTGGATCGGGTCATTGTAGGTCCTTAGAATGCGGGAGGAATTTGAGTCTCGGGTCGCGGCTCGGCCGCCGCCACCGGGTTCACATCTGCACAAAGATAGCGGTTTTGCATGAACTGTCAATACGCAAAACAGGGGGAGAATTGAGCCGCACGCCTCATGCACTCCGCAATTCGAACGCTCCGGGGCTTGAACAGCGGGCCAGCCCTTGGTATATTGCGATCCACTTCAGTGGAGGAGACATGGATTCACGCGCGTGGGTCGCCGGGATCGCGCTGGCGGCCGTAATTTCCTCATCGCCCCTCCCTGCGCAGAACAAAGCGCAGGAGAGGGAGACCGATCCGCTCGTCCTCAAAAAACTCGAGTGGTTCCAGGACCAGAAGTTCGGGCTGATACTCCACTGGGGGACGTACGCCCAGTGGGGCATCGTGGAGTCATGGTCCCTCTGCAGCGAGGATGAGCCGTGGTGCCGGAGAACGATGGACAATTATGAGGACTACTGCCGGGCATACGAGGGGCTGAAGAAGACGTTCAACCCGGTGAAATTCAATCCCGAAGCGTGGGCCGAGGCGGCTCATGACGCCGGGATGCGGTACGTCGTCTTCACGACGAAGCATCACGACGGGTTCTGCATGTTCGACACGAAGCTGACCGATTACCGCGTGACGGACACCGCGTGCCCGTTCCACTCGAATCCCAGGGCCAATATCGCGAGCGAGGTCTTCAAGGCGTTCAGGGAGAAAGGGCTCGGGATCGGCGCGTACTTTTCAAAGCCGGACTGGCACAGCCCCTGGTACTGGAACCCGTACTGGGCGCACGCGGACAGGAACATGAACTACAGCATCGAGAAGCACCCCGATCTGTGGCGGAAATTCCAGGAGTACACGTACGGCCAGATCCAGGAGCTGATGACCGGCTACGGAAGCATCGACATACTCTGGCTGGACGGCGGCTGGGTGAATCCTGAAAACCGGGGAGAGGATGTCCGGATGCCCGCGCTGGCATCGATGGCGAGGTCGCACCAGCCGGGGCTGATCATCGTCGACAGGGCGGTTCCCGGAAAGTACGAGGACTACCGGACGCCGGAGCAGGAGGTCCCCGATACCCCTTACGC